>NZ_KB235904.1:1107909-1262489 GCF_000332155.1 Kamptonema formosum PCC 6407
AGAGATGGAACAGGAAAGAGGAAGATTTCCCCTCTGCTCCTCTGCTCCTCTGCTCCTCTGCTCCTCTGCTCCTCTGCTCCTCTGCTCCTCTGCTCCTCTGCTCCTCTGCTCCTCTGCTCCCCTGCTCCTCTGCTCCTCTGCTCCCCCGCTCCCCCGCTCCCCCGCTCCCCCTCTCCCCTGCCCATCACTCCTCAGTAGGCTTAGGCTTCTTGACAGGCTTAGCAAGGGGTTCCTTGCGAGGAGGAGGCGCTTCGGCTGCTACCGCTGCCGGTTTGCGTGTGGGAGGAGCAGGACGCGGTGCGTCTGGATCTCTCTTAGGGGCGGGAGTAAAGGCACGCTTGCCTTTAAAACCACCACCACCACCAGCCTTGTTGAATGGCTTTTTCTTCACGGGCATGGGGCCGATATTATTGCCCTGTTGAATCAAAAGTTTCTCAGCTTGCAACTGTACGTGGAAGTCCCAAAAATGACCGACTGCCTTTGTTGCTAAATCCCCAGTGAGTTTTAACTTAAAAAACTTCATCGTCTCCCCATCCTTGCGGGGAGCTTGTTTGATCTTGACGATGACATATTTTTCGTCCTCTTGGGATTGATAAATTACCTCACCGCGAATAGAAAAATAGCCATTTTCAACATTGATGTGGGACGGCGGGAAAGATTCGGGGGATTCTTCGCTGCTTACCTCCTCTCGATCGTCCTCTGGTGCAGTGTTCTCTTCCTCTGAGGACGGATCGATCGGTTTTTTAAGCGTTTCCGGCTCCCAAACGCCCATAATCTGGGCGTGTAAGTTGCCATCTTGCTGTCGGGTGCGGGGATAGACTACCCAGAGGTGTTCTTGTTCTAAGTTCAGGTGATTTTTCACTAAACTCATAACTCGACCAAGTAACACTGCGTCGATCGCCGTGCCATCGGATGCCGTGAGCGTACCCCGCGTGAATTGCTCTTCTGAGGCAGCGTAGCGCCCCCGGACTAAGCCAACGGCTCGGTACTGTCTGGGTTCGCTGGGCGGGGGAATTGGGTGTTGCCGCATTGCCCCGGCTGTGGGATCTACTGGTTCCTCCTCGTTAGCAATAGCGTCTTCTGCTATTGGCTCTGAGGCGGGTGCAGTTTGGCGATCGCTAACAGGAGCGGAGGGCGGGGGGGCATCGCCGGATTTTTCCTTTGGTGCTATTTTTCCTGAAGCCGTTGCTACAGATTCAGCGTCCTTTGGTGCTGTTTGCACTATGGGCACTATCCGACGGGGCTTTTGCAGCTTTTCCGTTGAGGAAATCGCCTCTGTTGATGCTGGGGGTTTACTGGGCTCGACAGGCACGGGTGTAGCAGATTCCGAAGGTACAGGACTCTCGGCTGCTGACTCTGGCGGCTGGGTAGGAGCTTTAATCAGATTGACAATCTGCTCGCTTAGGTTCTCTTTTTGAGAGGGAGTAGACTTGGACGATTTGGAAGAGCGGTTCGGGGAGGGGTTCATAAAAACTCCTTGCAGCGGAGACACATCCCTTTTGGGAACTTAGGAAGAAACTGTTTGAAATGCCACTAGCGGAGGACTTGGGGCTTGCGCCTCATGTCTCCCGGCCTGTTAACTTTTAGCTCAAGGACTGTCAACTCGATGCTGCTGTAAATTCCCAAAATCTTTGATATCAAAGGGTTTAGGAGATACCGATCGCATCTTAAGTTGATTGCCTTGAGCGGGAGTTGTTAGCTAGTAGCGTCACGACCTTCAGTGGTTATTGTACTTATAATTCAATTACCTAACGGGCTGATCCGCACAGTTAGGCAATTTCACAGCTAGACAAAACTACACTAGACTATCCTGCTTTACCGAATGGTAAGTGGCTGGGTTGTAAGTCAAGGTTGATTCGCTGAGTAGACTTGTGGGCCTGTTACCATATTAGCTGCAAGCAAAACGCTGTTTTGTCAGTTGGAGCTGTGAAATTGAGAACCATTGCGGTTGTGGGGGTCTAGTGAGATGGTAGGAAAGCGTCGCGGTTTGATTAGTGTGGTGATGGTGCTGTCACTTATTGCCTTTGTGGGTTTTTCTATTGCTCCGATTGTGGATAGTATTGTGAAGGCGAATCAGGCATCGAGTTCGCCTTCGCCTTCACCAACACAAACAACTATGGCGAAGCAATCGGATTTACAAGGTCAGGCACGGGGTTATGAATTGGTTTTGCAACGGGAACCGGACAATGTGACGGCTCTGCGGGGCCTGTTGCAGGTGCGCCTGGAATTGCTTCAGGCTAAAGAGGGGGAAATTAAGGATGTAATTACGCCTCTGGAAAGATTGTCGAAGCTGAATCCTGAAAATGTGGAGTATTCGATTTTGTTGGCGCAAGCTAAGGAGTATGCTGGCGATCGCGAAGGTGCTGCTCAAGCTTACCGCTCGGTGCTGACGGTTGCGCCTGGGGACGTTAAGGCTTTGCAAGGGTTGGTGAATTTGTTGCTCAAGCAGCAGCGGCCAGAAGCGGCGATCGGGTTGTTACAAGATACTCTGAAGGCGGCTCCGGCTGCAAATCAGGCGAAGGCTGGGAGTGTTGATGTAACTTCGGTGCAGTTGATTTTGGGTCAGGTTTATGCTGAGCAGAAGCGTTTTGATGAGGCGATCGTGATTTACGATGAGGGGATCAAGGCTGATGCTAAGGATTTTCGCCCGGTTTTGGCTAAGGCAATTGTTTTGAGAGAACAGGGGAAAACTGAAGATGCCGAAGGACTTTTTAATAAGGCTACTGAGCTGGCTCCTGCTAATTTTAAAGACCAAATTAAGCAGTTAGCTGCTGGGGCTCCTTCGCCTGCTCCTTCGCCTACGAGTTCGCCTACAAGTGCTCCTGAAACGTCATCTCCGACTCCTTAACCTTAATTTGTTAATGGTTAATGGTTAGTTGTTAGTTGTTAGTTGTTGGTTGTTGTTTGTTGGTTTTTGCGTAAGTCGTAAACTAGATAAACAAACTTTCATGCTCATAATCGTAGTAGCGACTTTAGTCGCTTAATTGCAGAAGAAAGCGACTAAAGTCGCTACTACGAGTTTGATAGAGAACGATATTGTTAGTTCAATTATTAGTTGCAACTAATAACCAACAACTAACAGTTAACTGTTAACAGTTTCTAAGCTCCTTCTAACAGGGCAACTGTACCGAAAACTAAGAAAAGGCATCCACCCAAGGCGGTGATTGTACGTTCGGAAATTCGACCGGCGATGATGCGTCCCCCGATAACTGCGATCGCGGCACAGATAGCGTGTCCTAAAATGGCTCCAAGTGTTACACCAACGGCATTGTTAGAAGCGGCGAGGGCGATGGTGGCTATTTGGGTGCGATCGCCCCATTCTGCTATAAATGTTAGTACAAAGGTTTTGAGAATAACAGCTAATTTACTTCCTGCTGGCAACCATTTAAAGGCACGCACTTGATTTACCGCTTCTTCTGCTTCCTGTATTTCTTCGCGATCGCATTTCGCGGGCATATTTTTGGCATCGTACAGCAGTTTTAACCCGAAGCAAGAAAACAGAGCTATTTCGGCAAAGTGAATGTAATTCTGCGGTAATAGTGAGACTGCTTGACCCACTAAAACAGATAATACTGTCATAGCTGCTAAGGCAGCGGTGGCTCCCACAAACACTAGCCTCCGCGAATGCCGCATTGCTAGAATGACGGCTATAAAGAATGTTTTATCGCCTAATTCAGAAATGGTAATCAATAATAGACCAGCAGTAAAAGCTGTTAACACTCTCTCAATCTCCTCAGATTTTTATTGTGGCTATCTGAGTGAGCTTGATGAGAGGGCAATACTCCACCAAGCTCACCTTAGATGTGAACTTAGTGAAAGTCTCGCTTGCAAATTGCTGTCTTTTTCCTTGTCGTTAGACTAAGGACGATCGGCTAATTTGTCACCTGAACCAGGCTTAACGCCAGTATGTTGACTCAGGTGGGCTGGTTATGTTTAGTGCCAGCAGCTACTCCCCTTCAGCATGGAATTATCATACTATATATATATGGGAATGTAAAGCAGTTTTTTAGAGTATTTTGTAAGTTTTTCAAGTTAAATAATTTCATCATTGTTGATTCATAATTGATTCATTTTAGATTCACAACACTTCGGACAGTTTGCGTAGGCGCAGCCAGCCGTAGGCATCGCTAACGGTACAATCAGGGTTTCAGGCTTTCGTCTAGGAGCGATCGCTAACGGTAGAATCAGGGTTATAGGCTTTTACTCAAAAACTGTCCGGAGTATTGGATTCATATAGTAGGTTGAAAGGCGATCGAGGTGATAAAACTGTACTTAATCTGTTTAATACACTTCATCATGGGAACCCAAGTTTATTAATAAAATTGCTTCTTCTTCATCTTCTAGGCTTGTAACAAACTCAAATAAAATGCGGTAGCTATAATCAATTGAACATGACCATATACCTGATAAATCTCCTGCCAGCTTGTGAGTCCGCAAGCTAGGGTGAAAATGGTCTTCAGCTAAGAGTTGTAGAGTTGCCTCAATCAACGGTCTAAGTTGTGGATTTTTACGGACTAGACGTTTGAAAGAGCGAATAGACTTCGGACTCCAACCAATTTTCATTAATCATCCAACTCCGCCATAAAATCTGCTATTGAACCAAATTTTACATTTCCTTGAGCGTAATCCTGACGAACTTCTGCAACTTCTTTTAATAATTCATTGCGTCTCTGTTGACGGAGGCGTTTGTGAAGGATATCTAGCAGTATTGATTGGTCTTCTAATGATAAAGCTTCGACAGCTTCTAGAGCTTGTTGGAATTGAGATATTTTTGTGTTTTGGCTCATAATATTGTTCTCTTCTCAACCTAAGATTTCATTATACCACTCTTGGTAATTAAGTAAGATAAAATTACCAGTATATTTTCATCTCAACAAAGGGTGAATTTTTTTTTGAAGATATCTTCCCTCCCAATACTATCCCTGGAATAAACACTAGAATAAGCAAAACAGGCTGAAGGCTTGCGCTTATGGCTATGGCAGTATTGAAGTTAAAATCAATTGTCAGACAATCATTAATAAATTGTAAGGTGGACACTCGCTTCAACCATATCTAGCTATGAGTTACAGGCTTTTTCCAGCGATTGCCCACCCTATAGTTAATTAAGCCTGCTTAGCTAAAAGCTCTTGAAACACCTCATACATCTCCTGTGCCAACTTTTTAGGATTCCACAACGGCGCTAAATTCTCCGGTTGCTTAGAACGGACTAAATGTTCCCGCACCGCATTTCTGAAAGCCGCATCTCGACCAAATTTAATCCCCCATTGAGTATATTCTTCCCAATTCCAAGCTACACCCACATCAAGATTTACACTCTTCAAAAATGCGTAACCCATCCGCGATAGATACTGATTACCTGCTCTCGTTACCACTGGTAAATTAGCCCATAAAGCCTCTAAATTATGAGTTCCACCATTGTAAGGATAAGAATCCAACAGCACGTCAGCGACATAATAAATCGCCCGATGTTCTTCCTCCGTTTTGGTTTGCCCTAAAAATTTAATCCGATTGAAATCTACTCCTTGAGCATCGCATTCTTGGCGATAACTGGTGTGAATTACTTCGGGATCTCCCTGACCTTTACGGATCAACAAACTGTCAGGAACTTCCTTAAGGATTTTAACTTGAGCCCGTAGCATTTCAGGATTGGTCTTTCTGCCAGGTGCAACGCACAGATAGGTCATCTGATCTAAACCAATTCCCAAAGAGTTTCTTAAAGCATTTCTATCAACAGAAACACTTTGCAATCCACTAATTGCTACAGAACATTCGGGCAATCTGACTAATTGCTCAATGTAATGTTTTTCCACGCCCGCAGGGTGAGTGTATTTGTCGCAGAGAAAGTAATGCTTGTCAGATAGATATGGTGCGTCAAATCCCAGCCAAGAAACGCAAACTGATGCGGGATAGTAATACAATATCTCCACATTGGTTGGCACTGTCATTGAATCTAAATCTATTAAGATATCCAAATTATCTTGCAATACCTCTTCAAGAAGTTCTCCCCCATCTGCAAATCCATTCGGATATTTTTTAGGCCAGTAGAATTTGCCTGCCATTTGTTCAAATCGCTCTGTAACTTCATCTTTTTGTAGCTTCCCAGTAACGTAGAGATGAACGTGAGGAGTGATCTTAGTTAGTTCGCGAATTAAAGCTTCACTGCACCAACCTACGGAATGGCGGCGAAAGTGTTTGGAGAGAAAACCAATTCTTAAATGCCTTTGTTTAATTGGGTAATTGCTAGGCTTTGGTTTGCGATCTATCTGCCGTTGTGGTACAGCTTTTTTGTAATATTGCTGGGCAATTAGTTTGTAGAAGTTGGCATTTGCTTCTCTATCATCTCGCAGGTGAGAAACGGCAAAGAGGAAAATTTCGTAGAGTAGTTTAATGTCAATGACACTAAAATTTTCACAGCTTTGATAGCTGAGTTTTTCTATCTCTATAAGTTTCTGAAGAGCGAGTTCGCTAACACCTGATTGGAGATAGGAAAATACGTAAGCAGTTGCGGACATAACTGGGACACTTTCACCGCAATATTCGCAGTATTTGTCAGCTACTTTTCTGGCTCCTGCTAGGTTGCTAGAATGACTGAGTAAGTCGCACAATTGCTGGTGTGCTTCGCTGAAATAAGGATTGAGTTCGATCGCTTTTTCAAAATAACCAATTGACTCTCCGGGTCGATCCTGTTTCTGAATGTGTCCCATTCGGCAGTAAACTTCTGCCCAGTCTGGTTTATAAACTAAAGCTTGTTGATAGGTGGCGATCGCTTCTTCTAGTTTCCCTTGCATGGAAAAGGCATTACCCATATTGGCGATCGCGTCTGGCCAGTCTGGTTTATGTTTGATGGCTTCTTGATAATTACTAATTGCTTCCTCATACTTTCCTTGATGCAAAAGTGCATTAGCTATGTTGAAATGTAGCGCTTCTAACTGAGGTTTAATCGCGATAGCTTTCCGATAGTATTGGATTGCCTCTTCTAGATTGCCTTGCTGCATCCGCGCACTGCCAATATTGGCATAAGCTTCTGCCCAATCAGGTTTGACTGCGATCGCTCTTTGATAACTCTGAATTGCCTCATCTCGCTTGCCTTCGGTTAAAAGCGTATTGGCTAAATTAAAATGGAAATCTGCACCAACTACATGAGGATTTATGTCGCTCGTTTTCTGAAAATAAGCAATTGCTTCCGCTGATTTTCCTTGCTTCTGAAATACTTTGCCTAAGTTCCAATATACTCCCGCTAAATCTGGTTTAAGAGCGATGGCTTGCTGATAATAAACAATCGCTTTTTCCAAATGCCCCATTTTGAAATACATACTACCAATGTTGGCGCGGACTTCGGCATAATTGGGTTCAAATTCGAGTGCTTGTTCGTAGGCGCGAATGGCAGCATCCATTTTTCCTTGACCTTGCAGTGCGTTCCCCAGCGTCACATAGGCTTGTATGAAATCGGGTCTAATTTTCAGCGCTAACTGGCAAGATGCGATCGCTTCTCTGAAATTTCCTTGGAGTAAATAAGCTTCGGCGCGTTTTTTATATTCCTCAACTTCTTGAAATTTAGCAACTTGTTCGGGAGGATTAAAATTGAAGCTTGAAACTTGTTCCGCAGTTTCATCAGCAGTTTCAAAAGGCCGATCTAAACTTAAATCTTGGGTAGTCTGTGGTAGATTTAAACTTGAAGGTTGTAGCCCGTATTCTTCATCTTGCTTTATTGGTTCTTGCTGTTGCCATTCACCTTCTTTTTCCAGTTCAAGAAATTGACCTTTAGTCCCTTCATCATTTGGCGAATTTTTCGGCTCTTCCTGAGATTTTAGTTGCTGTAAGCTAGATAATTTATCTGTAGCTTCAGCATCCCCAGGTTGCAATTGTAAGACTTTTTGGTAACAGGAGATTGCGGCATCTACGTTATTACTTTTTGTTAAAGCCTCAGCTAATTTATAATAATTTCTCAGTAACCCTGGCTGCAAAACTAGGGATTTTTGATAACAAGCAATAGCTGCACCTAAGTCTTCTTGTTGCTGCAATATATTGCCCAGCATTAAAAGAACTGAAGCCAAATTTGGGTTATTAGCAAGTGCTTTTTGATAACTATTTGCAGCTTCATCTAAGCGACCTAGCTTATAATACATACTGCCCAAGTTGGCATGAGCCTCTGCAAAGTTCGGGTCAATTTCTAATGCTTGAGAGTAGGCATGAATTGCCATTTCCAGTTGCTCTTGACTGTGGAAAGCATTTCCCATTGTCAGGTATGCGGGTGCAAAATCTGGCTTAACTTTGAGAGCGAATTTGCAGGACGCAATTGCTGAGTCTAACTGTCCTTTCAAAATATAGACTTCAGCTAGTTTTCTATGAATCTCAGCATCCTCAACGTTAAAGCTAATTGCTTTCTGATAATTATCAGCCGCAGCATCTAATTTGCCAGCTTCTTTAAGCCAGTTGGCTTTGTTGAAATGCGCTTGTGCTGCTTCTAAATTCACTAATGACTCTGTTATCATCGGCTCTGCTACTCTCACAGTTTTTACAACAATACTATCGAATCATTTAACTCATTGCTCTACTCTTACTAACTAAGTAGAAGAGCTATTGACATATTCTACCTGATGCTTCAGATAAGTTTCTGTCGCTACTGTATTTGTACTGATACCTGCTCTCAAAACCCGGATAACCTCCTTTACAATCAGTTTACATCAGTTTCAAGCTAGATTAGATATATAATTTCAATTACTTAGTGAGGTGGAACTTTCAAGATCGGGTAGTGAAACTAGACGAGCAAAACCAGCCTTTGTTTCCGCTAACGGCGCTCAGCTACTTGCAGTAATAAAGGTAAGCCATAGCAGAAGGGACAAGGAAAATGCAATATAAATTGCCCTAATTGCGGTAAATTAAACACTGGTAGTTATTTTAATTGGCAGCGCTAACCGCCAACTCATTGAGGAGCATTTATCATGGCCGCAGAAAAAGACCCCGCAAAATTGAGCAAGCAACAAGTCGGCTATGCCGCCGCTGACCGCGTAAAGTCTGGTATGATCGTAGGGCTGGGTACAGGGTCAACCGCAGCTTATATGATCGAAGCTTTGGGCGATCGCATCAAGGCCGGCACGCTCAAAGATATCAAGGGAGTGACAACTTCTTTTCAGGGAGAAGTTTTGGCAAAGCAATACGGAGTTCCGCTAACAACGCTCGATGAAATCGATCGCATTGATGTTGCTATTGACGGTGCTGATGAAGTCGATCCGCAGCTAAATTTAATTAAAGGTGGCGGTGCGGCTCATACCCGCGAAAAAATTGTCGATTACTTAGCAGAACAGTTTATCGTTGTGGTAGATGGTTCTAAAATAGTTGACAAATTAGGTTCAACTTTTCGCGTACCTGTGGAAGTTTTACCGATGGCAATAACGCCAGTGATGCGTGCGATCGCGAAACTAGGCGGCGAACCGGAACTCCGCATGGGAGTGAGAAAAGCTGGCCCCGTAATTACCGATCAAGGCAACATGGTAATTGATGTCAAATTTAACACCATTGACAACCCAGGGGAACTAGAAAAAACCCTAAATAACATTCCGGGGGTACTAGAAAATGGCTTGTTCATAGGCGTAACAGATTTAGTTCTGGTTGGCGAAATCAAAGACGGACAGCCGATAATACGTGAGATTTCTAAATAGTTAGTTTTTAGTGGTTAGTTGGTAATTGGTAATTGGTAATTGCTAGATGAGAAAAATATCTTTTTCTGGCGATTAGAAATCGCGGCTACACAAACAAAGTCCGCCTGCGCGGACTAAAAAGAAAAGTGGCGGTAATAAACCCGGATTTGATATAACAACAATTACCAATTACCAATTACCAATTACCAATTACCAATTACCAATTACCAATTATTAATTACCAAAATGCAATATCGCCGATTTGGTCGTACAGAATTGCAAATGCCCGTCTTTTCTTGTGGCGGTATGAGATATCAATATAAGTGGCAAGATGTTGCGCCAGATATGGTTCCACCTGACCATCAAAAAGAATTAGAAACTACCATTCGCCGCTCTATAGAATGCGGGATAAATCATATTGAAACTGCTCGTGGTTACGGCACTTCTGAGATGCAGTTGGGAGCGATTTTGCCCAAGTTTCCCCGTGAAAAATTAATTGTTCAAACCAAAGTTTCTCCTAAATCTAATCCCAAAGAATTTCTTCAAGAATTTGAAAAATCACTAGCTTACTTACGCTTAGAATATGTCGATTTATTTTCGCTGCACGGTATTAACAACTCTGAATTGCTAAATTATAGCATCTGTCCCGGTGGCTGCATAGATGTTGCCAAAAAGTTGCAAGCAGAAGGTAAAGTGCGTTTTATAGGATTCTCAACTCACGGGCCAACTGATGTGATTTTGCAGACAATTAAAACTAACCAATTTGATTATGTTAATCTCCACTGGTATTACATTAATCAAAATAATTGGCCGGCTATTGAGGCTGCTAGTAACCACGATATGGGAGTTTTTATTATCAGCCCTTCTGATAAAGGTGGGAAACTTTATAATCCACCTCAAAAATTAGTAGAATTATGTTCTCCACTTAGTCCGATGGTGTTTAACGACTTATTTTGTCTTTCCCATTCCCAAGTGCATACTCTCAGTTTGGGGGCGGCGCGATCGCAGGATTTTGACGAACATCTCAAAGCTTTAGAATTGTTAGATAATGCTGATGAAATTTTACAGCCGATTTTAGAAAAGTTGGAAAAAGAAGCAATAAATAAACTCGGAGAAGACTGGGTAAAAACTTGGCACGTCGGCTTACCTACTCCTGAAAATACCCCTGGCGGGATAAACATTCCTGTGATTTTGTGGCTGTGGAATTTAGCGATCGCTTATGACATGATCGACTATGGAAAAATGCGCTATAATCTACTAGGAAATGCTAGCCACTGGTTTCCCGGTTCTAAAGCACATAAAATTAACGAATTAGAACTAAAGAAGTGTCTGATTCACAGTCCTCACGCCGCCCAAATTCCTGGGATACTCAAAGAAACAGATCGTCTTTTGGGAGGTCAAGCTGTTCAACGTCTTTCTCAAGAATAGTCAGATAATAGCGCACGCTTAAGTGTAAAGTACAGATGATTGAAAAGACAGCTACCTAAGTATTTTGCCTGTTTCTTCTGACTTATACTCATCCTGTCTGTGCGGCGATTCTCTGATTAATTCTTTCTACCCAAATTTCGTTATCATCCAAGTTCACAATCATCCTTTTATAGGATTCATTCTTGAATTCTACGGTCAAATAATTACTGTCTTTAGTGACATACCAAAATTCTTTACCTCTGTTAGTGTAATAAGTTCCCGCTTTGATTACCCCAGGCATAAAACTACCAGGTGCTTTGATTTCCCGCCAATTACTTTGAGGTTCCTTTGAGGTTGCACCTTCAATGTTTGCTAGAGGTATTTCCCAAAACTTGTTAAATCTAACTGCCCAAACCTGTTCCCAAAAACAAAATTCTATTTTCAATTTATCTAACTCAAAACTAAATTTCATATTAGTTCTCTCTCTTAGAAAGATGGTTGATGAGTTATAATTAGCTTAGCATTTCACCAGAAAAAATACAACAGATTACAGTATCGAGCGAGTACAATAGTTCAAAAAGTCAGGGAAGCTGCTTTTCACCCAGAATATAAGGCAAAAGTTTAGCGATATTTCTAGCATCATCAATTCCTCGATGATGAGTTCCCTCTAGGGGTAAACCAACAAGTTGCAGAGCTTTTGCCATACCAGGTCGTTTTCGCAAACCTTGCTGTTCTGTAAACAATTGTTTGAGATTAACATGAGGATAAGCAATGGGAAAAGGTACTTTGTGAAAGTTGCTATCTTGTTGAAATTGTTTGCGATCGTAGTCACCCCAGGAACCGAATACAGCATTTGAGTAACCAGATAGCCAATTTTTGAGAAGTGCGATCGCTTCCGGGTAAGTTGGTGCTAGATCGACTTGTTTTTGGGAAATAGATGTTAAAGACTTGCAAAATTCAGTGAGAATGGGATGGCGAACTGGTTTAATAAAGGTTTGAAATTCATCAACAATTGTAAGGTTTTTGGGTTCTACCATCACCGCGCCAATCTCGATGATTTCCATGTGTTCTCGATTGATAGTTTCTCGATCGCAGCAGGTAGCTTCTAGGTCAAGGACTAGATAGTAATTATAATGTTTTAAATTCATATCATTATTCAAGATAATTTAATATCGTATAGTTTGAATCGCTCATCCTGTGTAATGACCACATAATCTTCTGCTTTCGCCTGAGCAATAATTAGCCGATCAAAAGGGTCTTGATGATGGAAAGGCAAATGCTGCAATATCTCATAATGACCAAATTTAGCTGTACATTTTAACACCTATTAAATAGTGCTATAGCGGGAGAGGAGTAACTGAGCGATCGCTTAACCTGCTTGCTAATAAGTTAAAATTTTTTCCCTAAGAATTACACCCCTCTGGATAGAATCGAACTATCACATCCGGTGTTCGTAGCACCAGCGCCATCTCCATTGGCAGAGGGAAATCCACCGGGGAGGTACTGCCCCTCCTATCTCTGTGTTATCAGCACAGCGCCGCACTTTCTGGCTCCCAGTGGTCAAAGGAAGATGGAGGAATCGAACCCCTATAGTTATTAGCTATACCCTGGTTTTCAAGACCAGTTGCCGGCCATTCAGCGGCATCTTCCAAAGGTGTCTGACGGGAATTGAACCCGTTATTACTGGTTCCACAAACCAGCGCCGCTACCACTTTGGCTTCAGACACAGTGGATCTGATGGGGGTCGAACCCACAACCTCTTCTTTGCAAGAGAAGCGTTCTCCCATTAGAACTACAGACCCAATTTAATTAACTATTTGGTGGATTCTGGTCAGATTTGAACTGACATCTTTCTAGCAGCCAGCTAGATGCTTTTCCAATTAAGCTACAGACCCATTCAGCAGGAGTGGTAGGACTTGAACCCACAACATTCGAGGTAGAAGCTCGACACTCTATCCAGTTGAGTTACACTCCCATAAAAACTTGTGAATTATTAGAAGCGATCGCATCGGAATAGCGTACAAGTAATAAGAGCACTTTGCGTTTTCTCAGCTACTAAAGGGACTCCGCCGATGAGTTATTACACACTCTTTAAAGGATTGCTACTTCTAAGCCTACCTATCGGGTTCTTTGCACTCCTTGTTTGCAAACGCACACTGCTTTTTGACAGCGTTACTTTTCCTCTCGTACTAAAGTATGTAAGCTCTACAAGTTAGGGTACGTAAATGTGCGATCGCTCTTACAATAAAAAATTAATCATTCAATGGAATCACCTCTTTAATTTCAAGTAAAGACAACGAGAGTGGTAGGAATTGAACCCACAACATCCACGTCCGAAGCGTGGCGCTCTATCCGTTGAGCTACACTCCCCTAAATTGGTAGTCCTGACAGGATTTGAACCCGTAACCCGTTGTTTGTAAGACAACTGCTCCACCGTTGAGCTACAGGACTATCAAAGCGAGTGACGGGATTTGAACCCATGCGCTGAGTGTGGCGCACTCAGATGCTACCGTTACATCACACCCGCAAATTATCAGAGCGGACAACGGGATTTGAACCCGTATCGCGAGTTTGGAAGACTCAGATGCTACCATTGCACCATATCCGCCAGATTAAATTCCAAATTCTTTGGCAGTTTCGAGATAGGTTTGATATATCTGTTCGCCAAAGCAAACAAATATTACCTCCTCTATAACATTCTGTTCCTGAATAAACTTTAGGGTTGATTGAATAGCAATCCGACAAGCTTGTTCCACAGGATAGCCATAAACGCCACAACTAATAGCAGGAAAAGCAATTGTTTTCACCTTGTGATCTTTAGCTAAATTCAGACTAGAAAAGTAGCATGAAGCCAATAATTCTGCTTCCCCTCGCTTTCCCCAGTACCAAATAGGGCCGACTGTATGAATAACATACTTTGCTGGGAGCTTGTAACCCTTCGTAATTTTCGCCTCTCCCGTTGGACAACCCCCCAGTGTTTTACATTCTTTCAGCAGTTCTCGTCCTGCGGCATCATGGATTGCACCATCAACACCGCCACCGCCTAACAAAGATTCATTAGCGGCATTGACAATAGCATCAACTTCGAGTTTTGTAATATCAGCTTGGATAACTGAAATTTTAGTTTTCATGGCACTTATTTTAATGACATTATGTGTTCCTCCTTTAAAATAGCACAAGCAGGTGGCGAGATTTGAACTCACATAAAAGCTTTACAAGAGCCTCATGTTGCCAGTTACATCACACCTGCATCAAATGCCCCTGACTGGATTTGAACCAGTAACCTCCTCGTTCTAAGCGAGTTACCTCTTCCAATTGGGCTACAGGGGCAAGATTTATTTAGTTAATTTTTCTGACTATCTGTGACGATTGACTTTGACTCGTTTGCTAGGGGTTTGCTTCCTTACCCAAGCTAAAAACTTTTGCATTTGTGGCTCATTTTTTAGCATTTCTAGTGTATTGAGTTCTTCGGCTAGGCGTTTGTTATCAAATAGAACATGAATCTGTTTATGGCAAGCAGAACAGATGTTAGCTGTTGGGCCTGTGCCTAAGTTCTTTCGTTTAGTGTATTGTTGTGGAATTAAGTGATGAATTGTTAAACGCTTCATCTCTCTTTCGCACAATTCACAGATTAAAGCTGGTTGCTCAAAACTGCTGAAATTCTCGTATGTGCTGTTTAGGCGATTCCCTACGGGATAACTCCGCTTCATGTAGTTTTTTCTTAAATACTATAAGTAAGTTCCTCCTAATTTTACTAAAAATTTGATGCTCCCGACAGGATTTGAACCTGTAAAAAACTAGGTTCTCTCCCTAGTGCGTCTGCCGTTCCGCCACGAGAGCAAACGGTGAAAATTGGCTGAATGCCAAGTACCCCTGACAGGCCTCGAACCTGCAAAACACTTATCTTAAGTAAGCGATGTTTTCCAATTACATCACAGGGGCAAATCGGGATGGCAGGATTTGAACCTGCACCCTTCGGCTCCCAAAGCCGCCGCGCTACCAAGTTGCGCCACATCCCGTTACTACTCCTGACTGGATTTGAACCAGTAACACACAAGGTTTGAGCTTGCGGCCTCTTCCAGTTGGGCTACAGGAGTTTAATTAATCTGCTTTGCTAATAGCAGAACTGGGAAGGTAGGGTTTGAACCTACATTTGTCCGCTTTCAAAGAGCGGTGCCATACCGATTAGGCGACTTCCCAATAATTGGCTGCCGGGGTAGGCTTTGAACCTACATAATTTCCTGTTTCAGAGACAGGCGACTTTACCGATTTGTCTACCCGGCAATTCAAAAAAAAGGCTGTCCTGGTAGGGATTGAACCTACGACATTTCGCTTAACAGGCGATCGCTACTACCACTGAGCTACAGGACAATGCCAGCCCCCCAGGTCGGTTTCGATCCGACGGCCTCTTGTTCTTCAAACAAGCGCTACTACCAACTGAGCTACCGGGGGAAAAGCGGAGAGAACAGGATTTGAACCTGCGTCGGAATAACCCGATTCTGTTTAGCAAACAGATGCCATCAGCCTCTCGGCCACCTCTCCTTTTGGACGCGGGAGAAGGAATCGAACCTTCGTAAAACAGGCGTATGAAACCTGTGAGTAACCACTACTCTATCCCGCTATGGGTCGAGCTGGAATTGAACCAGCAATCGTATTAAACCACTGTTTTACAGACAGCTTCCTACACCTATAGGAGGACCGACCCAAAATAGAAATTAAATAGAATGTTGGTGGGTTGTCGAGGAATTGAACCTCGATCCATCCGCTTAAAAGGCGGCTGCAAAAACCATTCTGCCAACAACCCACAAGGAAGTGCTGACGGGAGTTGAACCCGCAATTACCTGATCGAAAGTCAGGTGGCTTAACCATTTGCCTACAGCACCATAATTGGCGAAGGGACTGAGATTTGAACTCAGATCGACGGTTTTGGAGACCGTAATGTTACCAGTTACACTATCCCTACTTTTGGTCGCAGCGATCGGATTTGAACCGATATTAACCAAGGTATGAACTTGGGACTTTACCATTAAGCTACGCTGCTTTTTGCCAGAGGTTAGAGTGGGATTTGAACCCACGAATATTGGTTTTGCAGACCAACGCCTTCAACCACTCGGCCACCTAACCTGAAATGTTCACGGTTAACGGTTAATTGTTAATTGTTAACCGTTAACTGTTGGCAAATCTGATATGATTTGTTTACGGGAGTAACGAGACTTGAACTCGCAACCTTTCGCTCGACAGGCGACTGCTCTAGCCATTTGAGCTATACCCCCATACAATAGGTTAATATTCTGTTTTCAAGGTTCGGTTGGTTTTTGGGTTGGAGCTTTGAGGCTCTTTCCCGTCTGTCATACACTCATACTACATAAATACTACAAGCTTGTCAAGAGTTTGCGGAAGTTTTTTTTGCTTGTGGCTGTGGAATTTCCGAGTTTCAATAACTGGAGTTTGGACGGTGGGCGGTGTAGTCTATGTATTACAACCCCTGGGGTGTCTTACATCAGGGCTAAGTACCGCTTTTGTCCTAGAGTTAATGACATGACTCTTGCTTATAGGACTTATTTAGCTTTAAAGGTGCAGATGGCTTATGAAGCAAAGGTTTTAAACTCTTTTTCGTCAGCCATGTATACATACTACATAACGTACTACAGGATGTCAAGGGGTACTACAAAAAAAATTTGTTCCGCTTTGGAGGGGAAGATTTGGCGGATGAGTTTGGTTATGAGGCAATAGCGATCGAGAAAGTGCGATCGCACTTTTTGCCCTTACCCCCTAAGTCACTAACGGAAGGACTACTGGGGAATATACGTAACGCCACCCTCTGGGAGGTAAAGATACCCCCAGAGGGCGGCGTTACGGTTGTTTTCGGTTACTTTTGGGTGGCGATCGCGATTAAGTCTTCGATTTTTTTGATATTGGGATCGCCCGCTAAATAGCCAATTCCGCGATGAAGGTGGAGGCGAAATTGTTTAGCCAGAGTTTCTTTATCCGTGCCTAACTTATCATTATAACACCTTTGTTTCAAAGCAATTATTAAAATATCAGCCATTTCACCGCCGAATACATCCCAAGTTAATTCGACATTACTATCAGCCGGAATGGGAACGGGAGAAGGCATAGAAGGTTCAGCAAGGGAACGGCAAAAACCCCAACGGCAAAGAATATTCCATTGGTCAATTTTAGTAAACCTACGAAGTTTTAAAAGTTGGTCTTTGCCAGATTGAGAAAGGCGGATTCTTTCGATTGGTGGTTCCATAATTTTATAGCTAGGGGCTAGGGGCTAGAGGCTAGGGGCTAGGGAAAGAAGGAACTAGAATCAAGGATTTCAGGAACTCATAATGTTCTAACTCCCTTTTCATTTGCTACGATCTTCTGTTGAGGAGATTACTAATTGACTTAGGCGTTTCATAATTTTGAGAACGGTGTACAAATCATTGCCGGGATTGCGGATTCCAAACATCCTAGACAAAGCATATAGAGGTACTTCTCCCTTCACCAATTTAACAAATACGAAAGTGCCACCTGCATTAATCAGGCCATAGCTGGGTTTATTCGGGTGAGGATTGCCTAGCATATAAGCAAGGATTTGTGCAAGACCAGCTTCAATAGAAAACTCGTCTTTTTTGGACTCAATCACCATTACCCAGAATTGGTCTTTTAATACCAGAGTGTCCATATTTCCCCTGATGATAGTTCCCCCATCTTCGCTGATAATTTGTACAGATTTTTCCCCCTTAACGTAAAACGGGGCTAGGTAAAAATCACCGATAAAAAGCATCGGGTCAAGTACAGCCATGCGGATAGCATTTTCTAGTAAAGGTGGGTAATTTAGCAGATTAATATAACCAGCTTTTACCTTATCAAGAAGTTGCCGATCTAAATCAGTGATTTCGGGAAGGTCATCTTGCCACTCGCGGAAAAATCCCTCATCTTCAATTAATTGAATGCCAAATGTATCGATGAGGTCGCGAAGATTGACGGCTTGTGCTTGTAGGGTTTGTACCATATTTTTTACCAAAAGTAACTATTTTCTTCAATAATTGTTTGCTGTTTGCTAGAATCATATTTTAGCAGATAGGTGTGTGCGATCGCATCCAATTTCTTCAGTTGTTCATATTCAGTTTTAGCAATTTCCGTGTCAGTGGATAAAAGAATCACTTGATGGCTAGCAGAGGGGAAATATTTCTCAATTAAATTGTTACGGTGAGAAGAATCAAGACGACCGAGAGGGGTATCAATGGCAATCGGTAAATGGCGACCGGATACTCTCGCCAGTCCCCATAAAAAGGCGATGGCTAAGAGTTGTTTTTCCCCCGCAGAAAGGCGATGTTTCGGAACCAGCGTACCTTGCGAGTCGTAAATAGATAAGGCAAAAGTTTGGGTATCAATAGCCACTCGATGAACTAGGTCAGATTTGTGGAGAAGATAGCGGAAACATTCAGTAATTTCTACTTCCAATTTATTGAGTTTTTTGAGAGTTAGTTTCTCCTTAAAAAGTTTAAGCGTGTTTTGGGCTTTAGCGATGGAAGCGAGAGTATGTTGGTTATTTCTGTGTTTGAGGTAGTCGTGGCTATATTCTTCTAATTCCTTGTGGGTTTTGGCAATTTCTCTGTCAATTTCAGAGACTTTGCGGTTAGCAAGTTCCCAATCTGCTTGGGCGTTAGCAACTTGTTTTTGGGCTTCTCTGACAGCGGCTTCTAACTTTTCGTAGGCTTCCGGCGATGCGGCTTTATCGAGTTGGCGTTCGACTACATCTATCTCGCTTTCAGCGGATTTTAGTTCTTTAATTTTTTCTATGGCAATAGCTTGATTAGCTTTGATTTGATATGCTAAGATAGTTTCAAGTTGGGCGATGGCTTCGACTGTAGCATCTAGCCAAGGTTCGCCACTTTCAGCTAGTTGTGTAAAGTCGGCATCTTCTTGTTCGATGAAGGTTTGGATATCTTGCAACTGTTTCGGTTTTAAAGATAGTTGTGTGAGGTATTTAAGGAGGCGATCGCTTCTCTGTTCTACGGCTGTTTTAGCAATTTTTGCCTGAAATTGGTTGACCTCCGTTTCAGCTTGAATTTTGGCTTGTTCAAGGAGTGGGGAAATTAAGCCAAGAGGGAGAAAACCTGCGGATAATTGTAACATTGCTTGGCGCTGAGTTTCAGCCTGTTTTTTCCAATCATTTAATTGTTGGTCGAGGTAGCTGCGTTCGCCTGCGATTTTTCCGCCTTCAGAAATAAAGCGATTGCTGGCTTCTTGTAAATATTTTTCAGCTTGTTCTAATTTGCCTTTATTGCTGCCAGTCTCCTCTGTTGCTTCTCCTTTTTCCTTGAGTAGTTTCTCAAACGTGGCTTCAATTTTATCGAGAGTAGATTTGTCTTTTGCCCCGGCTATTTCCTTACGTTTGCGACTGGCGAAAATATCTAAGTCAACGGATAGACGTTCGGCGAGTTCTAAACCTAATAGACTTTTAATTGCGCCGACGACAAAATCGGGTGGGGTTTCCATTTCTGCGAGTTCTTTAACTTGTTCGCCATCGAAGAGGAAAAGGTTAGAAATACCCAAGGGAAGTAGGGTTTCAATGTATTCGTCCCAGGTGGAGGCGATGGCTTTGTCTGGCCACCATTCATCGTGTCCGTCATAAACAAGAATACCTAATGTATCTTTGGTGTCTTGTTTTTCCCAATAGCGGACGATTTTATATTGAGTTAAACGGTCATCTAAGACGTGCTCAAAGGCTAATTCAATACGGGTTTTTTCAGTAGGTGGAGTGTGACGGTTGACGCATTGGCTGAGGAAGTCATTGTAACTTAAATTGCCGCGTGTGGAACATTGGGCTCTGTTACCATAAAGGCAGAGGCGAATGGCATCCATAAGGGTAGTTTTACCGCCACCGTTCATGCCGCCGAAGAGGATAATGGGGCGGGTTTCTTCATCTATTTGAGGGCGGAGATTGATGATTTGTTTGCCTTGGTAGGGGCCGAAGTTTTCTAGGCTGAGTTCGAGGAAAATCATAGATGTTTTCAATTATTATCTACGTTGATCTGGGTAATCTTTACCGCAGATCAACGGATATGGACGTAGATGCAGGTGGATTGTGGTTATTCGGCTGGGTTTTCGTTGATGAGATTTAAGAGGGGAAATTTCATGTCACCCCATGATAATTGTTTATTTTTGTCGCCTTTGTTTTCAATCATTTCTTTGATGTTTTTGGGATTGGTATCTGGGGATTTTTCGGGGTCTTCAATAGTGGCGATCGCCTCTCGAATTTGCTGAATTTCATGAGGATCTTCTTTAACTGTTTCGAGGGCAGTTTTTACTTGGCGTTGGTAGTGGGCATTATCGATGGCTTCTTCTTTGATTCGCGAACTGGTATCAAAGCATTTATCGATATCAAGGAAGATCCCGGTTCGGCGGGGTTTGGTGTAGTATTGGCGTTCGGTGTTGAGGAGTTTTGACATTAATTCTAAGTGCATTGTGTCGTTTTCACAGATTGTTTGAAGTACATCCCATTCGTCATTTCCTAGTAGTTTTCTTTCGTCAAAGGGGCGAGTGTCTTCAAAGGGTTCGCCAGTGACTTCTGCGTAAATTTTGGGTAGGCTATCGTCAAATTCGTGTTTTTCTTCTAGCCATATACGGCGAATTTCGCTGAGTTCTTCAGGAGTAATAAGGGTGATGTCGCGCATTTCTGAGGGGGCAGTTTGGCGAATTTGGGTTTGTGCTTGTAAGACTCGCCTTAACCAATGTTCCCGCCAAAATTTAGTATAGGGGCCAGGGATATTTTGAACAGAGGTTTTTCCTTCACCAATATTGCGTTCAAATAGTTCAACTCTGCCATAAATGCGCCGAAAGTCTCTCTTGTCATGATCGTTCTGAATATCTAGTTCGTTGCGTATATCAAGTAGAGGCTGCATCCATTCTTTTTCTTCATCATTCTGGATCATTGCCTGCATTGATTTGTCTTGGTTTACCATTGTGCAAACCCAACATCCAAATCGAGAACTACCACAACTAGGAGTAGACGTATCAACAACTAAAGGACACTCGTTATCTGTTGTTGCACCTCGGTACAAAGTAAATAAGTCTTTATTGTTACCCCCCCAAGGATTCTCCCACTGGTTCAGATAAATCCAAACTTCATCATTCCGCCAATCTTCAATAGGGCTATAAACTAGAGAATTAGGTAAGTGAGCATTAGGGCTAAGACGATCGCGTAATCTACCTGCTTCATGCTTTTTCATTGTTGCGGCTCTTTTCGTACTTTCAGCCTTGCGGGTACCTAAAACTACAATGGTTTCACCATGTCCTCTAACCATTTCTCTAATAAAGTGGTTAACAGGTTGAATTTTCATCCTTTCAGTACACCAGCGAAATCCATTGCGAGGAGACGGATAGCCTTTACCAATTAAGCATACCCAAAATGTTCCCTGAACAGAAGGATGCAATAAATGAGCTTCAATAGGCATTTTTTTCTCTTTAGATCCCGCCTTAAGTTGCTCTAATGATTTCCGTACCCAAGCCGCAACGATAGGATTTTCAACAAAAGTATCTGTTGTAATGACATGAATTGTTTTCGTGCGCTTTTCTGGTGGTAGTGCTGCAATCGCATACCACACTAACTGTAAAATAGCACTTGAATCTTTGCCAAACGATACGCCTATAATCCAAGGAATATCATCAAGACAGTATAATTCTTGGATTTCCTTGTTTAGCTTTTCTATATCTTCCACTAACTCGGCAACAGTGCGAGATGGGAATAATAAAACTTGCTGAGCTTCTGTCATAATCTAAAAGCTCCTATTGCTAAATTGAATAATTTGTGATATAATTTCCCGCACCCACTGAGAAGACATATTTTTCCTTTATATTTTGCCATAGGGCAAATAGTAGACTTGTGTTTGTAGACTTCAATAGCTATAGTAAAGTAATAAGTCTTTCTCTGCTCAAAAAAATCAAGAGTTTATATGTCTGAAAGTAACTACCCTCAGCCTGAGCCCAATTCACGACTTGATGAGTTGCTTGAGCCTTACTTCGCAAAGTATCACCGTCAGAAGTGCTATCCGGGGTTGATTTTTCAGCAGGGGAAGCGGAAAATGGTACAAATCAATGTCCCTGCGGATGAATTACCGACTCTTCTTCAAGCGAAGCCCGCTACTGGGAATGATCCTGATTCTGGAAAAAATCGCCCAGAGGTAGATGGTCATTCTGAGGAAGTTAAACAATATATTATTAAACGCTGTACAAAGAACAAACCTTGGATTTTGGGGACACTAACTGCAAATATCGCCCCAGATAAGATTGAGCTTGTAGAATTGGGCCGGGGAATTTGTCTAGTAGTAATTCGTCGGGGTGTTAAATTAGATATTACTGATGGACAACACCGAAAACGTGCTATTCACGAATTGATAGAAAGCTCTAATGGTGAATTAATTGGTGATGATTATTTTCCAATTACTTTGGTATTAGAAGAAGACTTTAACCAGTGTCAGACTGATTTTCGAGATATGGCACAGACAAGACAGCTAGATAAATCATTACTTTTGTCATTTGGTGAGTTTGAAGGTCGAGTAGGTATTACTAAAAACTTACTCGATCGAGTATCAATGTTTTATGGTAAAACAGAAAAGATTAAATACTCTCCTTCAACTAAACACAAGTTAATTTACACAACTAATTATATTGCTAAGCTCGTAAGCTGTGCCTTTGCTGATGACCTAATTGATGATCTTCAAGATTATGATGTTGAGACATCATCAGAAGTTTTAATTAGTTGCCTCAATCAGTTTTTCTCGGAATGTAGCCAGACACAGCATATTGCTGAAACCGCTGTTGAAAACTTAACTATCGAGGAAGTTGCGAAATTTAAAGAAGATTGTGTGTTGGGCAAAAGTGTTGGTGTAGAAGTTTTAGGGCGATTGCTATACTGCACTTATGACAAAAATGATGATTGTTTTGAGAATGAAAAAATCTCAAAACTTGCTAAGCTTGATTGGTCAAGAAAGAGTCATATTTGGGCAGGAAATATTGTTTTATCTAGCAATAATTCCAACAATACCTATAAGATAACAGCCAGTGCTAATGCTGTAAGAGCAGCAATTACAGCAGCTAAAACTGAACTAGGGTGGGTATAAAAAAATCAATAAAACACAAAGATGGCATAGAAACTAGACAGCCTAATCAGTTTAATTCCAACTACAAACCCAACCTCCCTTGTAAATAACCCTTCATCCAACCCAAACTAACCTTAGACTTAGAAACCCCACTTTTACAAAGAATATGACCTTGCCAATCAGGATTAGAAATCGACCAATCAACCTCTTGTAAACCCGCCAAACATTCCCGCCAATTATCAGGATAGACCTCCAATAAATCCGCCCCAATAATAGCCAGACTTGAGAGTACGAGCTCATGACAATGAACATAATCTTGCCGCACTTTCGCCGCCGTCAATCGCCCCCGCAAAACTAACTCCCACTCAGCCATCAAACCGCTAATAACCTTCCAAAAATTCGCCGCCAATTCCACCTGCTTTTCCATATCCACACCCGCATAATTAACCAATAAACTCAGAGTAGCATGAGAAATACTATTAAGTGTAAAAAGTTTATCAGATTTTGTCGATAACGTCCCCCTTTCCATCTCCGTTAAACACCGCAAAACCTCAACTCGCTGGACAACCGCCTTGACCAAATTTGCCTTAAACTCTCGGTGTTGGTAAAGAATATCTAAAGAAGCATCTATCGGTACTTGAAAGCGGTTAAAATCAGCAAACATTTGCTGCGATCGCTCTAATCCCAAATCCAAGTATAAAATCAAAGCTACCGTTTCATAACCCAACTCAGGATTTTCTTTCAATGCCATTTGATAAGCGACCCGCCGATGTTGCCCATCGTTAATAGTAAAAGTAGCATCCATTGGCACGCGCAACCTGCCAATTTTGCGGCTTTCTGCTTCATTTCCTAGAGGCTCAAAAGTAATCTTAGCATCAATGGAAGCCGCGATCGCACCTAAAGCGTAATTTCTCGGATTGTTGATAATATATTTAGCAATTTCTGGGACACGACTGCGGTTTAAGCTACGATTTGACCGCTTTTCTGGCGCTAACTCTTCCCCTTGAATCGGGAAAAGTTTTGGCAGTAAACGTACCGGACACATCGAGACATAATACTCTCGCCCCGCTTGAATTCCCCGGATAACAGGTAAGATGTATTCAAAGGAAGAAATCATGGGAAAATCAGACATAAAAATGAATGGTTGAAATCGAATTTAGAGTAACAATTTTACTGGCTGAGTTGAAAATATAAACGCCTAAAGTTGTTACTACAAGCTTTAATTCTTGCCGTTTGTAGATTATTGGTCTTGTCTGTTTCAAATCATCAATACTAAACATTTATGCTAATTCCTCGCCAAATATTGTTAGTCAAACAGAAATTTGCCTGCCAACCTCTCGAAGACTTGACAGAGTGACATAGATATGATACGTAAAGCGCGATTATTACCGTAAATATAGTATTGCACAATTTTTTTTAAAAACTTCACTTTACAAAAAAAAATATATATGTTATTTTTCTAAAATCTTATAAAATCCCCAAAAACCTTAACCATGACCAGCGCCCCCGATTCGACTGCTGACCTCGCTAGCCAAATTCTCGAACAGGAGAAGCGGGAAAGAGACGCGATCGCATTCTTACTTGACAAATACCTCGGCCGCGACGATCGCCTCCTCGTCCAAAAAACCCAAATGGGGAGCACCGAAGCCTACGTCGGTTCCGTCACCCTCGAATGGCTAGACAGCAAAGTTCGCTTCGCCGCCCAACTTCCACTTTTTCGCCAAAAATTCGACCCCCAAACTAACAACGTCATCCGCGACGAAGAAACCATCGATGAAATCCAACAAAGGCCTCTCGACTGGTCGCGCCAAGGATCTTTAGCCCAATACCTTGCGGCCCGCAAAACTCACAAATTCCCCGCCGTTTTAGTCGTTCAAAGTCTCCCTTGGGTAGACGATCCCAAAGCCCCAGAATGGGATGAAAACGGTCGCGCCCGTAAGTCTTCCGCCGACTTTTTAGCCATTGATAAAAACGAAACTGTTGGCTTTTTAAACATTAAAGATGTCTCTGTTTTTGCCCTTGATGGTCAACACCGATTAATGGGCATTCAAGGCTTAATGAGCCTGATTAAAACTGGTCGCCTTCAACCTTTTAACAAATATAAAAAACCTGTCGGTCAAGCGATTACTGTTGATGACTTAATTGAAGAATATCAAATCGATCTCACCTATTTACAAGGTCTAGCCCAAGAAAAAATCGGCATTGAATTCATTCCTGCCGTTGTCAAAGGAGAAACCCACCAAGAGGCAAGATGGAGAGTGCGATCGATCTTTGTTCACGTCAATTTAATGGCAGTAAAATTAAGCCAAGGACAACTCGCACTCCTCAATGAAGATGATGGATTTTCTATTGTTGCCCGTAAAGTTGCCGTTACCCACCCGCTATTAAAAGAAGTCGAAGGTCGCAATCCCCGCGTTAATTGGGATAGCGCAACTGTGGCTGCTAAATCAACAGTTTTAACTACATTGCAAGCATTACAAGATATGTCAGAACGCTATCTGCGGTATAAATTTCCCCACTGGAAACCCTCAGATAAAGGATTAATTGCTATGCGACCAGATGATGAGGAGTTAGAAGCCGGAATTGAAGAATTTAAGTTGTTTTTTGACGGATTAGCGAGTTTGCCGAGTTATTGTGAATTAGATAATGGGTTAGGAACGTTAGAAATGCGGCGTTTTAGCTTTGAAAAACCGGGGGGCGATGGCAATATGTTATTCCGTCCTGTCGGTCAAGTTGCCCTAGCTCAGGCATTAGGAAATTTAGTATTTAGAAAGAAATTGTCTATTAAAGAAATCTTCCACAAACTGCGGAGATATGACACTGATGGCGGGTTTAGCCACATGGATTTTCCAGAGTCACTGTGGTATGGAATTTTATACGATCCCAATAAGAAACGGGTGTTAGTTTCGGGAAAAGATTTGTCAGCAAAATTGATTGTTTATCTGTTAGGAGGAGTAACGGATGATATGGAAAAAGCCGAATTGCGGCAGGCGGTAGCAGCGGCCAGGACTGTGGAAGATCGGGCGATTAATTTTAATGGTAAGTTTGTGAAACCGAGGGAGGTTGGTTTGCCGCCGATTTTGAATTGAACTATAAATAACTCGCTGACTAGCGGTGGTTAAAATCTTCCAAAACTTCTGAAGAGATGTGAGAGTGTAGAAATAGGATTTAAATCCTATTTCTGCCATTATGTATCTATAAAAATCTCCTTAAATCAAAACTTTGCTCTGTCGATTCTTCCTTAAATCTTTCACCAATAAGCATCAATAAAAGCTGATCTAAATAATCACCAGCACCTCGTAATTCTTCTCGCAATATTTCCAAACCTCCATTAGCATATTCTTCAAAAATAGTAAGCCTCTGTTCTTCTAAGGTGGCATCATTATAGGAGAGAATTTTTGAGTCTTTAGTTTCTGCTACCGCAATTAACTTAATTATACTATCGTAACCCCTAGACACAAAAACTTCTAGCCCAATGGGCCCAGGTTCTCTTTTAGAAATTTCCTTAAGAGGTAAGCGCTTTTTCCGTTTTGACCCCAAAGCAGCGGCAAATACTATCACGTCTGCGTAAGTCTGGAAAGGGCCAGTTTTCCCCTCTGCTACTGTTAAAGCTTTGACTAAATCGGCTTTATCTTTAGCAACATTAATACGATTAGTAGTCATTGTTTAAATCAATTATTTACTGCAAATTTAACTAAAAATTTTACCTTTTAAGAGAGAGGATTGAAAATATATCCCCACTTGCCACCAGTTAAAACTCTAACATATTCAGCCGGTGAACCAGAACCATCATTTCCTCTTGGTTCTATCACCCATTCAGCGCCAACTCTCACCGCCGCTAAACCCTCAGAAAATTCCCTTGCTTCATCAAATTCTGGCGGAATAATCAATTTATTCTTATTATCTACATAACCAATTTTTTCACCTACCAATGATGGTTGGAGATTAGAATTATTAGCTACTTGAGGCTCCGTATAAGACTGGTCAACCAAATTGCCTATTTTATCGATCGCATACTCTTTGTCACCGATTATTACCTGTGCTAAACCTTTAGAAAAAGGTCTAGCATAGTCAAATTGGGGTGCGATAGCAAACAATTTACCCTTAGCAAAATACTGCGACGGGACAATAAAAGGAATGCCTAATACTTGACAGAGAGAAGCAGCCATCTCTCCTCTAGTTGCACTTTTATTCGGTTTTAGCTGCCTTGAATTCGGATAGTTAACTACTAGAAAACCATTAGTTGCGGCTGCCATCATCTTGCGAGCGTACTGTGGAACTCCCGCTCCATCGTCAAAATAATTTGTGAGGATTTCCTCAGATTTTTCAGGAACTTTTAACTTAAGTTGTGCTGCCAACGCAATAAATGCTTGTACTCTTGAAATTAGTTGTTCTGGTTGAAAAGTTTTGTCGGGATAGCCAGCTAAAAATCCTTTAGTTGAAGCATTTTGAATGTCTTTATAAGCCCAATGATTATTAGTAACATCTTTGAAAGAAATCGGGTTCTGAATTGGCTCAGCATAGTGGAAAATATTGCCCATTAACACAGCAAATTCAGCGCGAGTTAGGGGTGCATTAGGATGAAAAGTGCGATCGGGGTACCCACTGACTAAATTTTTTTGGGCTAGAGCAAGGATACACTTTTTTGACCAGTGATTTTCAATATCAGAAAACATCTGATTTCTCCTTTATTTGTGGTGATAAATTTTACTACTATGTTCAGAGTAACATAATTTTGGGGTCATAAATACCTCTTTTCTCCCATCACTTAATCTTTTTAGCGTTCACTAAACTATCTGCCTCAAAAACTGCGTAAGTACCAAACTAAAAATCATAATCTACTTCTACAATTTCCGTATATTCAAACTCATTCGGACTTTGTTTAACCAAAGGATAACGCACGCCTGCCAACTCAATCGAATCCTCTTCACACTCAGGCTTAGGAGAATTGTAAACTAAAACATATTCCCTACCTGTGCGATTACTCATTTCTTCCG
Organism: Kamptonema formosum PCC 6407; assembly: GCF_000332155.1. Lineage (GTDB taxonomy): Bacteria > Cyanobacteriota > Cyanobacteriia > Cyanobacteriales > Microcoleaceae > Kamptonema > Kamptonema formosum. The sequence continues at coordinate 1,136,050 of NZ_KB235904.1, forward strand.
CAACTTCTACCCGCCACTGAGTCTTTGTAACTAAAACTACCAATTGATTCGCCAATCTTGGCAGCGTCTTCGCAACTTTTCGCCGATACATTTCATCCAAACTACCAAAAGGGGAATCCATTACTATCGGGAAAGTGCTGCTATCTGGCCCCATTAAAGTATTCTGTTGACTCCACTCCCGTACCCCCTCAATGATACCACCAATAAACGACAAACTCAGAATTTGATTTTCACCAGTAGAAGCTGCAACGCTAATTTCCTCACCCCCTGTATTTTCTACTAAATTGATCTCATATTTTTCATTCAGCTTAGGGAGATAGGGAGTGAAAGAAATTTGACTAAATAATTCCTGCACTCGCTTTTCTAACTGCAAACGAAACTGTTTCTCTAAACGGGATCTTACCTCAATCAATCTATCAACAGCATCTTGAGTGGCAGCAATGCGTTTCTGAGCCAAAACTTGCCGAGACTCATTCATTTGCTGCTTATCAATCTGTTTACCTAAACCTTCAATTTCACGAGTAAGATGATCTATTTCTTGCTGATTGGAACCCGTTTCGCGATTAAATTCACTAACTTTAGATTCAATTTCATCCAGGCGTTTTTGCAGCTTACTAATATCTTCATCTGGATAATTTCGCAATTTTTTATTAATGTCATCTAACTGCGTCTCAATCCGAGAAAGCTCCGTGCGATTATACTTAATATTCTCTTGCTGTCTGTCAAGTTCCTCCCACAAATCAGGAACTTGCTTCTCAAGTTCCTCCACTTGCACAATCGTGCGAATTGCTGTTTCTTCCACATCAGCAGTTCCCGCTTTATCCATCCAACCATTTACCTCAAAATGAGCGTGAGTGCCATCAATTAACTCTGCACCACAGATACAGCGCTGTCTTTTTAATAACTCCTCCACAAATTGCCGTTTAATACCCATTGGCAATTCTCCTTTCGCTCGCAAACCATCAAAAACTTGTCGAAATTCCACCGTCATATCAGCAATAAAAACAGTATATCCTCGTGTGGTAATCGCTCGTTTTAAGGCTTCTCTCGCCTGTTTTAACTGTTCTTTAATAGAGCCTGCACTAGCTTCAAGCTCAGCCCGCAATTGCTGCAATTCTCCCGCACCGCTAAGTTCCAGCAAACGGCTGTTAATTGCTTTTTTTAGCTCACCTTGGTGTGCTAACTCCTGAGCGATTTCAACTTGGCGACTTGAAAGTTTTTCCACCTCTTTTTCTAACTTTTGCTTTTCCTTTAAAGATTTCTTGGTTTGTGTATCCCCAATAACTTTCAAATCTGTTTCTAGAGACTTTTTCGCCTCTCCTAAATGTCTAATCGAGCGATTTAAAACCTCTACACCTAGCAATTCCTTAGTTGCCTCAGCAATTTCAGCTTTCTTATTAGTGCGGACAATTTGCTCAATTCTTTCACCATCAAAGAAAAAATATTGATGCAGACTTTCTGGCAAAATTCGCCCAATAATATCATCTGGTTGTTCCGACGGAAACATCCAACGACCATCATCTTGCGCTATTTGCATCAGCAATTGAGTTTTGCCATGCTCAACATTTGTATCATTTTTATAAGCGCGGCATACCCGTTTTGCTTGATAGCGTTTACCACCATGCTCAAACACAATTTCAACCCAACATTCGATAGCTTTATTCGGTTCAGCTTCATTAATTGCCCGTTTATTTACTAATTGGTCTGGAGCAGCGAAAGCAGCGCTAAATTTTTCATATAACACCCAAGTAAACGCATTCATTAGCGTTGTTTTTCCTGATCCATTGTTGCCATGAATCATTGTGGTATTCCGAGTTCCAGAGGCAAAGGTAATCTCTGGAGTTTTGCCATAAAATTGACGGAAATTATAAAGTTTAATTGAGTTTAGTTTCATTTAATTACCTCCTTGATAATTTTCAAGATGTCTTCATTAATATTGCGGGGTGGTTTCATATAAAGCTTATCTTTCTCAGCTTGCAATACCCGCTCGATGATTTGGCATACTTCTTCAGGTGCGCTGGTAATTGGTTCTTGCACGTCTCCCAAATCTACCTTAAGCTTATAAGATGAATTCTTTTCAGCTAAAATGTTCGTTGATATTGCGCTGATAAAATTGTCTTCGTATCTAAATGCCATAGTCATATTTCCTAAATGTGTCAAGTTTTACAAACTCAAAACGCTAATGGTCTATAATAAGAATAGCAGGTTTATAAGATTTTAAATATCTAACAATCCATATCGGGTTTGCAGTTGTAACAATTTAGTCCTAGCTGCTCCTGAGTTGTCTGCCAAATCCGCAAATTCTAGGAATCTCTTGAGTTCTTTTCGCAAGAGGTTACGTTCAACTTCTAGGGTTTCTCTACCCAAGTCGGGAGGTAATACTATCATGTCAAATAAAGTAGCACGTTCCTTACCGGGGTGCGGCCGTAAAATTCGCCCTCGGCGCTGGATAAATTGACGGGGATTGCTACTACTTGCTAAAATAACTGCATTGCGAATTGCGGGAATATCAACACCTTCATCCAAACAGCGAATTGCTACTAAACCCTGCAATTCTCCACTTTCAAATTGCCGCCGCAATTGCTCTCTTTCAGCTAAAGGCGTATCCGCAGTATATGTATTAATCCGATAGCCAATTTCAGAGCCTAGCACTCTAGTAACTTCTGATAATTGGCGATCGCTAATTTTGCTAGAGCTTCCTTCTACGGAACCATCTCCGCAATAAAATAATGTATGATTGGTATGTTTTCGCGTTGCCATTAATTGCCGCAATGCGGTTAATTTATTGGCGGCTGCTCCAATTAACCGCGCTCGCTGCATCAGCAATGGCTTAACATCTATATCCTCAATATCTTCTCCACCAGTTAGCAAAGCCCAGCCAATTTTTTTGGTTAATTTTTTATAGACTTGAGCTTCATATTCTGTCAGTTCTACTAAGAGGGGATAGTATAGATAGTGAACTAGAGCTCCCTGACGTATAGCATCTCCTAATGTTAATTCCGGCTGCAAAACGGGGCCAAAATAATCAAAAATAGCCTCGCTTCCCTGTTCGTCAAAGTGTCTTTGGGGAGTAGCAGAAAGAGCGAGGCGCAGTCCAATATTTCGCGGTAAACTTTGTTCTAAACGAGGTGTACCCAGGTTATGAGCTTCGTCTCCAATAATCAAAGTTTTATCTGGGAAATAGCGCAGTTGGGACTGTAAACTTTCTCCCATTAAAGTAGCATTAGTAGTAATCGCCGCGAGAAAAGGTTGGGAACCAGAATGCACGTTATACAAACCCGCAGCTAGTTGACTTTGCCAACTGCGGGCATTTTCAAAAGTTAAAATCGGTTGGATTCCAAATTTCTCGCATTCCCGCGCCCATTGTGCGACTAAGTGACAATAGGGGCAAATAACAATGAGACCTTGTAAACCGATTTTTTGATATAGTTCAGAAGCGATGGCTAGTGCTGTAATTGTCTTACCACTTCCTGTGGCCATTTTGAGCGTACCGCGCCCATTATTGGCAAACCAATTAGCGATAGCTTGCTGTTGATATTGCCGCAGTTGGAGAGATGGCGGTATCCGGGGAAACCCCACTTGCGGCTGATGTCCAAGAGTTTGATTCACTGTTAATCCAGTCAGATGCAAGATTCCCTAAAATTTGACTATATCAAATAATTTTAGCTCAATCTCACTAAAATATTACACTTCTATATAATTTTTTAGTAAAAATTGTAACTGATTGGAAACTTCATTACTGGCAATGTCGAATTAAATACTTGCATCTTTCTTCAATCGTTTTATCAACCGCTGAATCAAAAGTTGCACCGCTAACCCCATCAAACCCAGAGCTGCCAAGGCGAAAATGCCTGTTCCTAGTGCAGCCATCCCTACGACTAAGGTTCGCACAGCAGAGGCGATTTTAATCACCGTGATATTGTCAGAATGAGTTGGTTTGTTAGCAAATGTCTGGGCAATTGATGCCGTTAATAAATAGAGACCAGATGCGAATGCACCAGCAATCATCGAACCAGTAATGCACCGCAAAATACTTGTTTCTTCCGCAGAATTAGGCGGTTGAGAATTGGGAGTTGGATTAGTTAGATTAGTCATAGTTTAATCAGATGCAATGCGAATGCCAGTATTACTAAATTTTGCCACCCACAGGTCTAAATCGGGAGATGCGATCGCACTTTTTACCCGCTCTTTAACCTGTTCTGCTTCTGCCAGAGACTCCGTTAAAGCAAACACCGTAGGCCCCGAACCAGACATCATCGTTCCCACAACCCCTAGTGACTGAAAAACCTCTCGCAGTTGCAATACTTGAGGATATACAGGCAAGGCTACTTTCTCTAAATCATTGTGCAATAATTGCCCAATTTTTGCTGCATCTTTGTGGGCGATCGCGGCTACCATCTGCCCAGAATGTACCCGTTGTCGGCGACATTCTACATCATCCGGCGCACAATAAGAACTGCTGAATTGTTGCCGATAAGTTTGATAGGCCCAGGCCGTAGAAATCGATAAATTGCGATATTTTGCCAGCACAACATAGAGATTATCTAAATCCGGCAAGGGTGAAAGTTCTTCACCTCTACCTGTTGCTAAAGCAGTACCACCAGCAATGCAAAAAGGGATATCCGAACCCAATTGAGAACCCAATTCTTGCAATTCTGAGTGCGTAAGTCCGAGTTGCCACATCAAATCCATCCCCACTAAAACAGCGGCCGCATCTGCCGATCCGCCAGCCAAACCTGCTGCTACAGGAATGTGTTTGTGAATCACAATTTCCACGCCGCCGTAGCGAGCAAAAGCAGTGGGAAATTGCCTAGCTAGCAAGTCGGCGGCGCGGTAGGCGAGGTTATTTTTGTCAGCGGGGACTTGGGAATCGTCACAGCGGACGCGGATGGTTTCTGTACCGATGGGCCGCAAGTCGATGCGATCGGCTAAATCTATACTTTGAAGTACCATTGCCAGTTCGTGATAGCCGCCGCTAGGCGAATCACCGATGATTTCTAAGTATAGATTGATTTTTGCGGGAGCAATCAGAGAATATGAGCGCATAAGTATGGATGATTTGGGACGTAATTCCCTTGTTCTGAGCTAATTTACATCAGTCTGCGACCATAATCAATCCTTCTTCATTGCTTAACATAAAACTATGCAGAACTTCATAGGCTACTCACCGGTGTATAATTCTCTCCCCAATTCTACCTCTAAGTTGTTAGCTAAAGCTACCCATTCAGCTACACTTAGATCTTCAGCCCGACATTGAGGATTTATTTGTAATTTTTCTAGTAATTGAGCGAGTCGCTCTAACTCAATTGTTCCTTTTAAATTATTACGCAACATCTTACGCTTGCTACCAAAGCCGAGTTTAATTAAACTCTCTAAATGTACGGGGTTAATCGCTTGCGGTTCCACCATCCGGGGACGCAGCCGCACTACAGCAGAATCCACTTTGGGCGGCGGATAAAATGCCTTAGCTGGTACGTCGCAAATTAACTCGCATTCAGCTAAATATTGCACTCGCACTGACAGCGCACCGAAGGCTCTGGAACCAGGTTTAGCATACAGCCTTTCTGCAACTTCTTTTTGTACGAGCAGCACAATTAAATCAAAAGGTTTAGCTGCCGGAGCTGAGATTTTACCTAGTAGTTTTTCAATAATCGGCCCAGTTATATTATAAGGAATATTGGCAACGACTTTATTAGGATTTTGGAATTTAGGGAACGCAGCTAATTGCTCCTCTAAATCCATTGCAAGGATATCGCCTTGGACAAGTAGGAAATTGTCAACTTTACCCAGTTGCTTTGCTAATTTTTCGCATAAGTCGCGATCGATTTCCACAGCCACAACTGACTGCGCCGCAGGTAATAAGCTCCGAGTTAAAATTCCTGTACCAGGCCCAATTTCTAATACGCGATCCTGCGACAAATCAGCCGCTTTAACAATCTGATTTAAAGCTTTTTCGCTCTTGAGCCAATGTTGAGCAAATCGTTTTCGGGGTTGAGGTTCCCGCATCCTGAATTACCTAGCGCATTATGAAACTGCTATAGTTATGAATTATATACCATCGCTTCGCCATCCGCACACAAATATTTATTGTCATTGAATTCAATCTAGAATAATGCTAAACTATTTCCTAGTTGAGCGAGGTAAACAATGTCAGCCACAAGCGAACTAACACTACAAGAGTTTTTCGCTCTCCCCCCCCTTGAGGGAGATATTACCTATGAACTTATTGATGGTCAGGCTGTCCCAAAGATGTCTCCAAAATTTTCGCACTCTAAGCTTACCCGTACACTACTATATCTAATCGATTTGTGGTGTGAAGGACGCGGTGAAGTCTTGCCAGAATGGGCTATTCAATTAACTAAAAAAGGTCGAGCCTGGGTACCGACTCCTGACCTTTTATATATTTCTTATGAACGCTTACCCGCAGACTGGAATCAAGATGAAGCCTGTCCCATTCCACCAGAACTCGTGATAGAAATTATTTCACCTGGACAAACTTTTGGACAAATGGCGGCTAAAGCGAGAGATTATTTAGATGCTAAGGTATTGCGGGTTTGGGTGGTAGATAGCAAAGCTAGAAGTATTACTGTTTTTTATCCCGATGCACCACCCCAAACTTATATGGGAGATATCCTGCTAACAGATTCACTGTTTGCAGGATTGGAATTTACCCCAGAGCAGATATTTCAAAAGGCAAAAATACCACTAAATAATTAGGTAAAAAATAGTGCAAATCACAAGCCGATTAACACTCGAAGAGTTTTTGGGTCTCCCGCCAGTTGAGAGTGATATTACCTATGAACTTATTGATGGTCAGGCTGTACCAAAGATGTCTCCAAAAAAATTTCACTCCAAGCTCACCCGTACATTCCTTAATCTAATTGAAAATTGGTCTGATGGACGGGGAGAAGTATGTCCAGAATTAGCTGTCACTTTAAGTAAAAAAGGGCGAGATTGGGCACCAATACCAGACCTTTTATATATTTCTAATGAAAGCTTACCAGATGACTGGGATCAAGATGGAGCTTGTTCTGTTCCACCAGAACTCGTGATAGAAATTATTTCACCTGGACAAACTTTTGGACAAATGGCGGCTAAAGCAAGAGATTATTTAGATGCTAATGTATTGCGGGTTTGGGTGGTAGATAGCAAAGCTAGAAGTATTACTGTTTTTTATCCCGATGCACCACCACAGACTTATATGGGAGATACACTGCTAACAGATTCACTGTTTGCAGGACTAGAATTTACCGCAGAGCAGATATTTCAAAAGGCAAAAATACCACTAAATAATAACTAAAAAATCACAATCAGGCATTATTTTATCACAGAAAATACTGCCTGATTGCTAAGGGCAAATGCCGATTCACTCCACAATTATTTTTGCTCTAGTGTTTAGGAAATCAGCAAGCTATGTATATTTTTGTTAAAAAATGGAATTAGTTAGGCCAAGTTTTGACAGAATTGTATTTATCTTCACCAGTCTCTAAAGGAGATTACCCTGTGAAATATAAAATTCGTTATAAACCATCCTTTGCAGCTATTTTCATCACCCTAGACCCCGGAGAAAGTATCACCGCCGAGGCGGGGGCTATGACTAGCATGGATGGAAAACTATCTATAAAAACTGAATTTTCAGGCGGCTTCTTCTCTGGCTTACTCAAAAAGTTTTTTGGCGGCGAATCTCTGTTTGTCAATAAGTTCATCAATGAAACGCAAGAACCCCTACAAGTCATCTTAACTCAACCTACTATTGGCGATATAGAAGCCATAGAATTAAAAAGCGATCGCGAGATATATTTTCAATCTGGTGCTTATATTGCCCATACTAAAGGATTAAATATCGGTGTCGGCTGGGCGGGTTTTTCTAGTTGGTTTGCTGGCGAAGGATTGTTCAAGTTAAAAGTTAGTAGTAAAAACAAAGGTCTGGTTTTCTTCGGCGCTTATGGTGGCATTACGAATAAAAAAATTACAGGTGAATTTGTGGTTGATAGCGGTCATTTAGTCGCCTACGAACCAGGGATTAAAATGAGCGTTACTTTGGCTGGAGGCTTATTTGGTTCAGTCACATCAGGGGAAGGATTCGTTAACAAACTTTCCGGCACTGGGGATATTTATTTACAGTCTCGCAGCATAGATGGTTTAGTTAGATTTTTACGTCCAAAATTCTTTTAATTTTGCAATAGAGGCAGCAATAATGGATATCCAAATTTTGCAGCAACCTGATAGTGCAATTGCGCGTGTCACCTTCGATGCTCGCGAAGAATTAGTAGCAGAAGCAGGTGCGATGATTGCGATGAACGGTTATATTAATGTTAGCACTACTCTCCGGCAAGGTAAAGGTGGTGGCATTTTAGGCGGACTTAAACGTACGATCGCAGGAGAATCTTTATTCTTAAGCGTTTTTCGTTCTCCTACTGCTGGCTGTGAACTATTTTTAGCTCCTAAACTGCTCGGAGATATCTGCCATTATCAAGTTTCTAATGTGGGATTGGTAGTACAGGCTACTTCTTATCTAGCTAGCGGTTCTGATGTTGATATTGAGTTGGGATTTCAAGGTTTTAAATCTTTATTTTCGGGAGAATCAATTTTCTGGTTAGATATTAGCGGCAAAGGCGATTTACTCCTGAGTTCTTTTGGAGCAATTTATGAAATCCCTGTTGATGGCGAATATGTAGTAGATACTGGTCATATTGTCGCTTTTGAAAAAACCCTGAACTTTACAATTGGCAAGCCAGGTTCTAGCTGGCTAGGTGCTTTTCTAGGTGGTGAAGGATTAGTTTGTCGGTTTAAAGGAAAAGGGCGATTATTCTGTCAAACTCACAATGCGACGGCTTTTGGTCAATTAGTTGGCCCTCAGTTACCGCCTCGATAATAGAACTGTTAACTGTTAACTGTTAACTGTTAAGTGAGAATATTGGTAGAGAATTTTAGTAAGGCGATGGAGAAACAGCCATGAAAAATGAAATTGATTACACTATTGAGCATTCCCCTTCCTATGCTTCATTACGGTTAGACCTCAAGGCAAATGAAACTGTTTTTGTGGAATCGGGAGCAATGGCAGCTATGGATTCCTGTATCAAAATGAAATCCAAGGTGCAAGGGGGATTAATGAAAGGAATTGGTCGAATGTTAGGGGGTGAATCGCTATTTATCAGTGAGTTTACCGCCGAAGGAAAACCTGGGCAATTATTTGTCTCGCCAGGAGTACCCGGAGATATTCAGCATTATTATCTTAATGGTAATGGTAATAATTTAATGGTTCAATCTTCCGGGTTTGTTGCTTCTAGCCCCACTGTCACTATTGACACAAAATTTCAAGATTTTAAAGGCTTTTTTAGTGGTGAATCGCTGTTTTTAATTAAAGCTACTGGGAAAGGAGATTTTTGGTTTTCTTCCTACGGGGCAATTGTTGAAATTCCTATTGATGGCGATCATGTTGTCGATACAGGTTACATTGTCGCCTTTGAAGATACTCTCAACTATAATGTGGAAATGATGGGCGGCTTATCTTTTAAAAGTCTGAAAACGGGGATTCTAGGTGGTGAAGGATTGGTGTGTCGCTTCCAAGGTCAAGGCCGTCTGTGGGTGCAGTCGCGAAATCTGTTTCCTTTGCTTAATTTTTTGAATCCTTTCCGTCCAGTTAAAAGCAATAACTAAACCTATTTATAGATCATGCCTGATGATGAATTTAGCTCTAGAAATTCCCCAACTAGCAATCGCCAGTTATTGATAATTCTGACAATCTTTTTAGGGTTGCTTGTAGGATCGATTTGCTTTATACTATTTATAGTCGATAGCTTAGTATGGGTAATTCCTGTTAGTGCAGAACAACAGCTTGGTAAATTAATTGCTCCTGCTTACGAGCAAATAGCTAAACCTTCTCCGGCTCAAGATACGCTGAATCAACTTTTAGATCGACTAGAAACTAAGTTAACAAAAGAGCAAGCAGAAGGGCGTAATTACAGAGTTTTGTATGTGTCACAGCCGACGGTCAATGCTTTAGCAATACCGGGTGATATTGTGATTATTTATTCTGGTTTAGTTGCTGAAGCAAAATCAGAAAATGAACTGATGATGGTACTCGGCCATGAACTCGGTCATTTTGCTCACCGCGATCATTTACGAAGTTTGGGGCGGAGTTTACTTGTGCAAGTTGTACTGGCTTATTTTTTTGGGGATTTGAGCTCGCTGCAATCTACTATTTCTACTGTCTCCACTGCTCAATTTTCTCAAAATCAAGAACGTCAAGCTGATGAATTTGGCTTGTCTCTTTTGCAAGCTACTTATAATCATGTGGGGGGAGCAACTGACTTTTTTGAGCGCATGAGTGAGAAACAGGGTGGGGATATTATACCTTTTTTAGCTACTCATCCAAATCCGCGCGATCGCGTTGCAGAATTAAAGCGTTTGATCGAGAAACGTCAGTATAAAATTGGGGAGAAATTGCCTCTGCCCTCAACGCTAAAATTGTAACGCCGCCCAGAGGGTGACATTACTGTGTTTCATCACATTTCACCAAAATGTTGTTGCAACAAATTGTGAATAAAATGATAGCGATCGTCTCCAATTTTTTGTAGCAACAATCTTTCACTGACATAATTTAAGAAACGCCGATAATTCCAGGGAATATACCCGTATCGGCAAAGCACTACTCGCACCATAAAATTTTCAATAGCAGGTATTTTGATAAATAAACCGCTAATGCAGGCAGCAATTATCCCAAAAATTATTCCCGAACTTAACTCGAAGATTGTCGCAACAATTGCTCCTACGATACCCGCAGTTAAACTTAAAATTAACCCAGTAATTACTATGACTCCAATCAGACATATTTGCTGTTGCTGTTCTGTTTGCAACCAACTAGATGTAATTTTTGCCACAGAAAATTCTGTCAAATTCTCTGTTTCCAGCTTTTTAGCCAACCATACTAACCAGTACCGAATTTGTTCTGGTCGCGGTTCCTTACCTTTAGGATACCATTGCTGATTAATTTCCCGTGTCATCTGGCGGCGAATATAAGCATTTAACAAATACTGGCGCTGCGCCTCAGTAGAAGGAAGTCGTTTCCAAGATTCAATTAAAATTTCCTCATAAGCCAAAGTCAACAGACTTAATAGCAACGGTGTTTTGGCTAACTTCAACAATTCAGGTTCCCGTTCAATATTGTACCATAGCTCTCGACTTCTAGCAGCTATTAAATACTCGCGAATTTGAGTTTGGGTCAGCGGTTTTAACAAAATTGCTGCTTGCAATCGGAATCTATTTTGGCACTTTTTGTAAGATTCAAAACTGCTACATATAACTAGATGATTAGGTTGAAAATCTTCAATAAATTTATTTATACTCTGAATTAAATTTTCATGTCGCTCACCTTCAATTTCATCTAATCCATCTAATAATGGCAATAATTGCTGTTGAGCAAGCCACTGTTGACTAATATTAACGGGAATGTTATACTTAAGGTGAATTTGCTCGATTACCCAATCCGCGATCGCCCGAGAATCATCTTTCCGCGAAGCCAAGTTCAACAGCACCGGACAGGGCAAATTTGCATCATTTTCCGCCCTATTCACCAGTTTCGCTGCTAGTTCCCGCAAAGTTGTCGTTTTGCCCGCCCCAACTGCCCCCAAAATCACCAATTTCCCACCCATACGGTCGAAAAGTTGCATAATTCCTGCCTTTTGCGGCACCTGAACGCTGGGGCGGCTGCCGATTTTCAGATCGATGTCCCACGATCGCCTAAACTGCTGCGGCGGCTTGTCTGCGTGTAAATTAACCAACACAGCTTTGTGCAAGGACTGCGATCGCCCCGCTTTCACTTCCCGCTTTACTTCGTCTAGTAACTTCTCGCGAGATGATTTTTCTCTAAGAGGACTCAATCTTAACATTTTACTTATTTGATTTTACCTTTGTTGGACATCATCTCTTGCCATCTCTCAGTAAAATTATTCACTTAATAGACTCCACCAATAACTAACGTCTTGATTGTGGTAATTTTCAATGTTAAACTTTAATAAAAAGTCCTGAAAAGTTAGCCAAACCTCTGTAACTTTTAAAACAAATAAAAGGCTTTAAAGCCGAAATTTGCAACAAAAATTATTAGTCTTCATAAAGAGGTATAAGTTATGTCCTTCAAACCTAGCCAATTCATCATAGCAGGCTTAGCTGGAGTTGCCACCGCCCTTGGTGTCACCGTTGCCACGATTCAGTCCCAATCGAGTTTCACTGACTCTGAATTACCACCCCAACCCTCTAATCCTCCCGTTCTATCATCCCCAGTACCAAACCCGCAAGCGGATATCAATCCAGTATCGCCAGTGGCGGACACCCCAGTATCCCCCAAACCTCAGCCAGCCGCCTCCCCGCCTACCACTCCTAAACCTCAGCCAATAGTGGTCTCCCCGCCAGATTCGGGGTGTAAAATTAGTATGGCCTTAGTAGCTGACCCCAACCCTCCGCTAAATGTGCGCGATCGCCCACAGGTAAGCGAGAGCAAAATAGTCGGTACGCTCAGAAATAATAGCTTTGTTTCTGTCGCTGATGAACAAAATGGTTGGTTGCAAATTAGCGATCCGATCGCGGGTTGGATTGCCAAAAATCGTACAAAAAGTAGTTGTCCAAATGTCAAGCAGAGAATTAGTTTTGTTGCGGGAGGAAGTGAGGCAATAGTCCAAGGTAAAATCATCGGCGGTGGTAGCCATTCTTACCTAATTAATGCTACCAAAGGTCAGACGATGATACTCACTAATCATCAACAAGTTTTACCATTAATTTTAACACCAGATGGTAAAATTTTAGGCGGAGCTAGCGATGTAGAAGGTAAAACAGAGTGGACAGGAAAAATCCCAGCTACGGGCGACTACACTTTACAACTTGACTCGAATTTCAAGGGATATGATTATGATTTTTCTGTTGAATTACACTAAACATGAATGTTTCTGATTGCCTCTGGAATGCTCCCATTGCAGAACTGACATTATCTAGTAATGACATCCATATTTGGTATGCTGCTCTCGATTTACCTCCTGAGCAACTTGAGATATTTTCTCTAACACTATCTAGTGACGAGAAAATTAGAGCAGAGCGATTTCACTTTGAGGAACATAGACAATTTTTCATCGCTTCTCGCGGAATTTTAAGAGCAATTTTAAGCCGCTACTCAGAGATAGCTCCAGAGCAAATACAGTTTAATTATGGAAGTCGAGGCAAACCAGAAATAGCAGAAAGTTGTGGAGTTAAAAAACTCAAATTTAACTTATCTCACTCTGGTAAAGTTGCCTTGTATGCCATTACCCGCGATCGCGAAATTGGCATTGATATCGAAAAAATTCATCCGATTGCCGATGCCGAACAAATTGCTCAACGCTTCTTTTCAGCCAAAGAATATGCGTGGCTGAGCGAACTTTCTCCCTCAGAAAAACCAGAAGCATTCTTTGAATTATGGACTTGTAAAGAAGCTTATCTAAAAGCAATAGGAGAAGGATTAGCCTTTGGTTTAGATCGGTTTGAAATCTTATTTTCCCCAAACAAACCTCCTGAAATATTAACCATTCAGGGCAATTATCAAGCAGCAAAACCTTGGTTTTTGCAGCAGTTAACTCCTGTTTTAGGATATATCGGAGCTGTGGCTGTAAAAGCAGATAATCCTTGCTTTACTTACTGGCAATGGTCAGAGAATTATATCTTAAGCTGAAAACAGCCAGGGGTTTTAACCCCTGGCTAATAACTAAAGTCCTCGCTCAGAGGACTAATGAATTTTAGGACTTATGCAAAAAACGGTAAACAGTTAACCATTTACCGATTCCTTTTTTATCTTTCCTAAACGATAAGCAATCAGAGGGCTGTTGCGAATGTCTGCTTCCAAACTAGCAATTAATTCATCTAATTCTAAAAAATTACTGTCAATTCGCTTGCAGAGGGATCGCATTTTTTCGACAGAACGCGCCCTGGCTTCTTCGTCAGGAATTTTCACTTCATTAGTCATAGCAAGTTCCAGTTTCTCTTAACTTCTTCAATACTAGCTCGCATCGCCTCAGCATTCACTTGAACTTCTGAGATTGTCCTAGCTAGTAATTCTAGGTTAGCACTGTTCGCCCTCGGTTGAGAATCAAATATCCGTCGCAACACCGTAGAAAAACGCGAGTAGTAACCATCAGCACGTTCTCTAATATTTTGGAGTTCCCCTAATTCGGGCAGCGTTGCCTCTGTTTCGCCTACTCGTTCAAAAAGTGCTAATTCTGCTGCTCCGGCTTCATCCATCAACACTAGCATTTGTCGTTGTAAGCTAAAAACTCTTGTAACTATCTCCTCTGGTAAATTAGCCATTTTTTGAATTGAAAAACCTTACCTTATGATTTTTACTCATCTTAATTAATGGTCTAGAAATTCAATTAATAAAGATTCCTTTACGTAGTTATTTCTAATTTTATCGCACTTTGGTTAACTGTCAACAGTTAACTGCAATTTCTGAGATATTCTCGAAAAACAGGAGATAAATTAAACACAACTTTCTCTTCTTCCATTCTTTTGAGTAAACAGCGTCTTATAGTTCTAATTTAGCTTAAGCGCGATCGCTTTCAAGTAATTGACTATTTTTCCTAGATTGAGTGAACTTCATACAACCAACCTCCTGCCTTCTACCTTCTACCTACGGTTTTGGCCAAGACTACCCACAGGGTAAAGCCCGTTGCGAGGAACGAAGCCATCTCTCAAAACTCAAAACTCTCAACAACATTGCTTCACAAGACTCCTAATGACACAATGGTACTAATCCAAGTCCTATTAGAGTAAAAACGTGCAGCTCAAACAGGTAATCATCGCCCACAAAGCTAGAGATGCCCAAAGCCAGCAGTGGGCCGAACAGTGTGCGAGGCAATTGGAAAGTAGGGGTTGTCACGTTTTGATGGGGCCATCCGGCGCGAAGGATAACCCCTACCCAGTATTTTTGGCTTCTAGCACGGGAAAGATCGACCTAGCAGTAGTGCTCGGCGGTGATGGTACGGCTTTGGCTGCGGCTAGACATCTTGCTCCCGATAACATCCCCATTTTAGCGGTGAATGTGGGCGGACATTTGGGGTTTTTAACTGAATCTTTTGAAGATTTTAAGGACAGTGAAAAGGTTTGGGATCGGTTGTTGCAAGATCGCTATGCTGTACAGAAGCGGATGATGTTACAGGCGGCCGTATTTGAGGGCGATCGCACTAACATGGAACCAGTAAGCGATCGCTTCCTCGCCCTCAATGAAATGTGCGTCAAGCCAGCCTCCGCTGACAGAATGCCGACTTCTATCCTCGAAATGGAGGTAGACGGCGAAGTAGTCGATCAATATCAAGGAGACGGTTTAATAGTCGCTACTCCTACAGGTTCGACTTGCTACACGGCTTCTGCCAATGGCCCCATCCTACACCCCGGAATGGAAGCGATCGCAGTTACTCCGATTTGCCCTTTAAGCCTCTCCAGTCGCCCAATTCTTCTGCCTTCCGGCTCCGTAGTTAGCATCTGGCCACTAGCCGACTACGATCTAACTACTAAGCTCTGGATGGATGGCGTTATGGCTACTGCCATCTGGCCAGGACATCGCGTAGACGTGCGGATGGCAGACTGTAATGCAAAATTTATCATTTTGCGCGAAAACTATTCTTATTACCGCACCTTAAGAGAAAAACTTCAGTGGGCCGGAGCCAGAATTCCTTACACCAATAATCATCGCAATTAATATTAATTGTTAATTGTTAACTGTTAACTGTTAACTGTTAACTGGTAATTGGTAATTGGTAATATCTCCCCCCCTCCTCCGCCCCCCCGCTCCCCCTGCTCCCCCGCTCCCCCTGCTCCCCCTGCTCCCCCTGCTCCCCCTGCTCCCCCCGCTCTCCTGCTCCCCTGCTCCCCCGCTCCCTAAAGGTGGCGACACTTCCAAGGTTAATTGTTGCAAATCACTTAATCGCACTCCTCGCAAGATTTGGGGTAGAGTTTCCTTGGCTGTAACGCCGGGACTAATATGCAAAACAAGATTGTCACCTTGGCGAATTTGCCAAGTAACGCGGGGATGACAAACAGCGATTTGCTGAAGCATTAATTGTACTGCTCGTAACTGCTGTGTAGGAGATACAAAACCGCGACGGACTGGCCAACTGCCAAATAAATTAGATACCGTTACCACAGTACCGGGAGCGATCGCAATTGCTTGTACTTCCGTCGGTTCCCCAATATTATTGTAAACAACTCGCCAACCAGATGTTAGATTTTGATTGGGGGATTTTTGCTGGTCATTCTTAGAATCTAATCTCTCTTCAATCGGATGTTCAAAATCGTTTTCTCGACTTGCAATTTCCAAGCAGGCTAACTGAGCCAAACTGTGTAAAGCTTCGCCGCGAAATCCTAGAGTTGTAATCTTCCAAAGGTCTTTTGCACTCTTAATTTTGCTAGTGCTATGAGCAGTTGCCGCCTGCTGTAAGTTCTCTAAATTCATCCCCATACCATTGTCTGCAACTTGCACTCGCCATTGCTCTGGCCAGAGCGAAACAATGATTCTAGTTGCACTCGCATCGAGGGAATTTTCTACCAATTCTCGCACTACAGCGGCCAAAGAGTCAATGACTTCTCCGGCGGCAATTAGGTGGACAACTTCTGCGGGTAGGGTTTGAATTGTAGCTGTCATCCCATTTTAAATTGTAGATTGTAAATTGTAGATTTTAGATTGTAGACGATCTAAAAGTGGATTCTATTCAGTTTTTATTCGTGGCAAACGCAGGCAGAAAGTTGTGCCTTGGGAATATTGCGATTCAAAAGTAATATCGCCGCCATGAGCATCTATAATTGACTTAGCGATCGCTGTTCCCAATCCCGTACCGCTCCGCTTTCCAAAAGTTACAAATGCGTCAAATAGATGTTCGCGAATTGACTCAGGAATTCCCGGTCCATTGTCAGAAATTATAATTTTTGCCCATTTCTCATCGGTCTCAAGCACAATCTCAACTTTACCACCCTTACCGTCAAAAGCTTCTACAGCATTTCCCACTAAATTTTGCAAAACGCGCAAAATCTTGTTTTCATCAGCTTCGATAATTACATCTGCTGTCTGCACTACCAAATCGACATGAGTACTATCAAAATAAACTCGGTTTAGCTTTTCAAATTGCTGTAAAGTATGAGATAAATTGACTGTTTTTTTGTGCAGTACAGCATTACCGCGAGAAAATTCTAATACTTCGTCCGCCATTCCTAACATTCGCTGTACTTGCAATTGAATCAGTTCGCACCATTCAGCCGTTTCTTCGTCTGGATGCAAGTCTTGGAGCATTTCACTGGATAATGCTATATTTACTCAGTATTTCTTCACTCTCACCACTCGGTAAAGCGAGCTTTGTGCCCAGAAGTTGGGCTATAAAGCCTTATTTCAGCCGAGCGGAGCGCAGTTCAGTATAAATACTCAGTTTTCGTCAGCTTACGATTGAGCTGAGGGTCAGAGCGATCGCTCCCTGTCTAAGTAGAGTTTCGCCGAGCTAATAGTGCATACGCCTGTTGGTGTTACTCCCCGTTAGACTATCATATCCCCACCTGTAACCCAAACTGAGTCTTGAGTATAAACCCCGCTCAACCTAGAAAGTAGAGCGATCGGGTAATTGATTTAGCTTGACAAAAGTAGTTATATATGATATGCAATCTGAGATAATTTGGAGGAATGAAGAAAGGGTGAAGGAAGACGCGATCGCCCAACCACGTTGCTAACCGCTAGCTAAGGTTATAATTTAAAAGCAAACAATAGTTAGAAAGGAAAAAATTTGGAAATTCCACCTGAAGTCCAAGATGCTCTGGATAAGCTGAGGGTTCAAACAAAACCCACAGTAAGCAATCCAAGGCTAGAGCGTGTAGTTAATAAGCTTTTCCGAGACAACCCTACACTTCATCCAGAAGGTACTGCATCTGCAATCATCTATGAAACAAAAACAGGAAATCTAGTGGGAGGAAAAACCCATAAGCAAAAAGGAATAGAGCGAATGCGACAATTAGAGAAAATGATTCAGGAAGGCAACCTAAATGCAGAAGATAAAACCATAGCAACTGATATATTTTGCGATTTACGAGATGCTTTGCTAGTAACGTAAATCTATTAAGATAATAAGATTTACTCTTCTCATATATAATCGATGTACACTATATATATTTAGTCAAATGAAAGTAATTAACGTCAATCAAAGAAGTCCCCCAAAGTAGTTTGATAATTGTCTCAAAATCTCATGCCAACATCATCAACATCACCAAGATATTCAACATTACCAACATTACTAACAATGAGCGAATTAAAATTTGAAAACATAGGAGAAAAGCTAGTTGAAGTAGTACCGGAACTTCGACAAAGTTATGAATTAGAGCTAAAGTGGTGGGGAAATGAACAACCAGGGCCTCACATTATCTTTGGGGATCTGCTTAACCCCTACTTAATCTCTTTGCTTGAATCACATAATCAACCAATTCTCAAGCAGATATTTACTTTTCTTGAACAATTAGCCAACCACGAAGATATTAAAGTGCAAGAAGTCGTTGCGGTTACTGTATGTGAACGTCTGGGGGATAACCCAGAATGGTTATCGAAAGTGCGTCAGTATATGGGTAAGACGACGCTTCAATTTTCTCAGGAAATAGAAGCCTTCTGGGGGCGAGAACAACCTATAACTGCCTGATGAGAAGATAGAACCTCAAGCAAAATCTACTACTACTATGCAGTAAACTCAATTACAGGTGTCTCAATCACGCGAGTAGGCTTTCTGTCTTCCCAAACTATTTGCTGCAACCGCTTTACTCTCTCAGGAGAAAAAAAACGTTCTCTCGTTTCCACACAAACCCTAGCTGGGACGTTTTCAAAAATGATAAACTTGCCCTTAATTTCTAGGGTAAAAGTTACTTTTTCTTCTACAATTGTTTCTTTCAAAATGTCAGTTTCCATTTTGGCTTCTCCTAATTTTAAAAATTCAAAATCACCCTGTACAATTTTAACCCTAATTTCTTCAATCATTGTCATCCAGCCGCACTTTACCTATACCTTCCTAAAGCTATCACAGCATTTTGTCCCCCAAATCCAAAGCTAAAACAAAGTGTATTCCCGATCTTACTCCCACGGGCAGCCATAACTAAGTCTAACTCAAATAATGATGTTCTCAATCCCACACAAGGCGGTAAGATTTGATGTTTAAGACTCATTAAACACAAGGCCGCACCCAACGCACCAGACGCACCTAATGTATGTCCCGTTGCTCCCTTAGTTGAACTAATAGCAACTCCTTGAGGAAATAACTTTTCAGTTAACATTGCCTCATGTTCATCATTTAAATTAGTTGCAGTGCCGTGAGCATGAATATAATCTATATCATTGACAGATAATTTACTACGACTTAAACATTGCTCGATCGCTGCGATCGCACTTTTCCCTCCTAAATCCGGTGCAGTTCCATAACAGGCATCATTTGTCAAGCCAAAACCCAAAACTTGACCGTAAATCTTAGCACCGCGTCTCTTAGCTAACTCAGCAGACTCCAAAACTAACACCGCAGCGCCTTCTCCCAAAACAAAGCCTTCGCGCTGCGAATCAAAGGGATAGGCCCCCGTTTGGGCCAAAGCACCCATCTGATTGAATCCTGCTAGGGTTAAGGGCGTAATTGGGGCTTCCACAGCGCCAGCAATGACGCGATCGCATTGTCCCGTCTGGATTAACTCAAAAGCTTGCGCGATCGCCCAAATTCCCGTCGCACAAGCTGCCGCTGGTGCTAATACTGGCCCCCTCGTACCAATGAAATTAGCCGCCGCGATCGCCCCAGCATGAGGCAAACAATCTAAGAATTGGTAATTGGTAATTGGTAATTCTTTTCCTTCTTCGTCCTCTGCTAGATAAGTAAATTTTTCTTCCTTCTTCCTTCTTTTTTCTTCCTTTTTCCTTCTTCCTTCCCTTGCAAATTGCTCTAACTTTGCTTGATTTCCGCGACTAGAACCAATAACTAAGCCACAATCAGGTAAAGGTAAAAATAAATCAGCATCGATAATAGCATCAGCCAAAACCTGCCGAGTCAGTTTTATTAACTCAACAGGTTTTTTGCCAATTAAAGCCAACGGCCTGCATTCAATTTCTGGGAAAGGTTGGTGTAGCCTAATCCCAGAATTACCCGATAAAATCTGATTCCAACTAGATTCCAGCGTACCCAAAGCTGAAACAAGACCGATTCCAGTAATAACAACTTTTACACTCATTGCTATTTGTTAGTTGTTAGTTGCTAGTTGTTAATATTGGACTTGACAACCAGTCACCTGCTACTTACAACTATAAACTAACTATTTGCCCACGAACAACCAACAACTAACCACTAACTACTAACAATTAATTTTTCAAATTTTCCAACCCCTGCGTTACCTTAGCCGACTCAATGCGATCTCCAGCCTGAATTTGATCCACCGCTTCCATCCCTTGCGTTACATAGCCAAAAACCGCATAACTCCCATCCAAAAATGGCAAATCACTCAAAGCAAAATAAAACTGAGAAGAAGCCGAATCAGGAGGATTAGATCGAGCCATTGCTACAGCGCCGCGAGTATGCTGCAACACAGGTTTAGCCGTTACTCCCGCTTGTTGAAGTGTCGTACTATAGGTAGGTTCTTTGGCTCCTTTCGGCTTAATTTCTAAGGGAATATAGCGCTCTTTTGAAGTTGCCGGATCGATAAAACCACCTGTTCCCAAACCCGCCGCCGGAAACTTAGGATCTTTCCCCTGGGGATCGCCGCCTTGAACTACAAAAGGTTCCGGTTCCCGAACTACTCGGTGAAATACCAAGCCGTCGTAAACTCCGCGCTTGACTAAATCAACAAAATTACCCGCAGTAATAGGCGCATTTGTGCCGTCTACTTCGATAGTTATGGGGGTACCTTTGACCACCATTACTACCGTTGCCTTTCCTTCTAGGCGGGGTACATTAGTAATTTGTGGGCTACTCGCTTGTTGCGGTGGAGTTGAAGCCGCTTCACTGGCAGAGGGGCTAGGGACGGGTGAGGAATTTGCACTAGGGGAATCGCCGCATCCTCCTAAAGTTAGTACGCCAACGAGCAAAAGTGGCAGTATCCATCGCTGAATTTTAATTTTCATCTTGACTAGAAATTAGACAGTTGATCTACAATAGTAATTGTATCAAGTAAGTTTTTAATATTAATATCGGAGTTCGGGACAATGACGACAGTGATTTTAAATTTGGAAAATGTCGATCTGAGTGACGAACAGTTTTACCGCTTGTGTCAGGTTAATCGAGATTGGCAATTTGAACGCACAGCTAAGGGAGAGATCGTTATTATGTCCCCTGTAGGTGGAGTGAGTGGAAATCGAGAAGCTAGTTTAATTACAGATGTATATTTGTGGAATCGGCAAACGCAACTGGGGATAGTTTTTAGTTCTTCGACAATTTTTCGTTTACCTAATGGAGGCGATCGCTCTCCTGATGTAGCTTGGGTGAGGTTAGAACGATGGTCAGCTTTAACGGAGGAAGAACAAGAGAAGTTTCCACCAATTTGTCCTGATTTTGTCATTGAGTTGCGTTCCCGTACAGATGCGATTCAACCTCTTCGGGAGAAAATGCAGGAATATCTTAATAGTGGTTTGCAGTTAGGGTGGCTAATTAATCCTCAAGATCGACAAGTAGAAATTTATCGACGCGATCGCACGGTAGAGATTGTACAAATTCCCGTAAGTTTATCGGGAGAAGATGTGTTACCAGGGTTCGTTTTAAATTGGCCGTTAGCGTGAATGCGATCGGCTTAAATTGTAGTTGCAAGAAAGTAAGTAATTTGGTGGTAAAGGAGTGCGATCGCTTTACATAGCTTTTACTATCGGTAGTAACGGATATATAGTCGGGGCTAATCCTAGAACTTCGCCTTAATTTGTGAATAACTACTATGGCTATGAAAATTGAACTTATGGCTGATTATGGATGCTATCCCCTATGGTGGGCTAATGGGGAAAAAGTAGGTGATATCGATCCCGCAACACTACCCTTGAGTCAGCAAACACTCTTACGTTTGGAAAAGTGGGCAGATGCCTATGATGCTAAATTAAACTGGGACGATCCGGCTTCATCGGGTTTTGCTAGTTTAGAGATAAAGCAAGCTTTTGAGGATGAAGGTGTCAGTCTTTGGCATCAGTTGAGAAAAGAGTTAGTACCAGAATATGAGGTTTTCTACTTTAGCAATATGTTGCAGGAACACATAACGCATCCGAGTCAATTGGAAGTGTTGCAGGAAATTAGATGAGTTGTTGGTGCAGTGCGATCGCGCTTTGAGATTCAGGAATGGGAGATGTGCGATCGCTTAACTAATGCTGAATTAGATAAAGTGGTTTTTAGATTACCACTCTTGTCTTTCAAGAATTGCCTTTAAAGATTCATCAACTATCACACCGCCGTGTTTATCATAAATATTGAACCAAAATGCAGGTAAGTGTCCTTGAGGGGCTTTATTAAGGTTGAAAGTTATGTCTTTATATTCTTTCCAGCCAAAAATACCCCCAAACACTCCAGCTTTTCCTCGCCAACCCACAGCTTCTCCAAAGTCTCCTACTTTTTTACCCACACTGAAATATATCTGTTTTTGTACTCTGAAGCCAAAACGTCCGTTACTGTTGCTTCCCCAAAGTCTATCTATATTTTGGATGTCCTCAATGGCTAGGGATCTTATATTATCTACCGGATTGTGACTTAATAATTGTAAAACAATTTTTCCAGTTTCCAAATCGGATCTTTCCCATTCCTGCATACTCAATAATTTTTCCAAATTAGAATAATTTGGCTTGGGAACAGCCTCTCTGATTTCCTCTTCAAGCTTATGATAAATTTTCTCTTCGGATGTAGCATCTTCTAGATAAACTTGACTTTCTTCTTCTAATTTCTTGAATTCGTCAACAGAAGTCAAAGCATCGCGCTTTTTAGCCTTCGCTGCATAGAAGACACAAGCTGCATTTCCAATTGCATAGATCATTAAGGCTTTGCTTATTACATTTAAGGCTTTAGCTTTCATTGGATCAAGCTTTAGCCAATCTATACCTGCATTGATTGCTCTTTCCCCTAAAAGAGTAACACCAAAAATCATAAGGGCTTCCTGTTTACGTTCTTCAGAGTCTAATGAAAAGCCATAAATTGCTGCTATCTGATACACCATTTCGGCTGAGAGCTTAGAGATAGATGGTAAATCAATCTTTGCCAAACCTATTAAGATATCTTCCACAACTGTTTTACTAATTAGCTCAACTCCTGCTGCCTGTAAAGACTTATGAACGATCAAGATATGAGCAATTTCATAGGGTGTGCTTTCCTTATATCTTCCCTGTAATCGATTCACAGAGTTTATGGTAGCTGGAAAGTCAATGTTCGCAAATTCACCAGCCAGCCAGCCAACTAAGTCTTTCCAAGCACTAGGATTAGCTTGGGTTTTTAAATCTGATAAACGAGGGTTTTCTTTTACAGCATTATTTAGGGTTTCAACTGGTGTTTCAGTTTCGATTTTAAAAGGTACTATTTCTTCTCCTACGAATGCTGATTCTGGAATCCATGTTCCTCGGTTTTCCCCTTCAAGTTGAAAACATATTCTGCGACAATCTACATAGGTAGCTACAGCTAAAACTTTTCCGTTTTTTTTGTGACCATTAATGGAGCAAGTTGTTTGGGAAAATAGGTTGTGAGTTAAAACCATTTTTGATTAATTATATATAACGACTTTATAAGTATAACAAAATAGGTATTAAAGGTAATCAGTATATTCACTAAATCGTAACTATCCCTAGCTGACTAGCGCATTCCAACAGTTCGTCTCCTACGATAAATCCGCCTGCATGAGTATCAGAAAAACTCATACAGGCGGATTTTTAAAAGCCAAAAACTAATACCACCCAATTGATTTTAGTTTCTGTAAACGCGAATTATATCCGCCCTTTTTCATCTTCAGACATCCTCTAAAGGCCTTCCAAAGGAACTCCCAAAAATCTAGCCAATTGAGCTCCTTGATTTTCCACCTCAGACAATCCTAAAGGCTGACCCACCCGCGTCAACGGATATTCCCGACGATCCTTGAGTTTGAGATAAATTGCTCGGCGCGGACTCAGACCTTCCTTAATATCAATTCGCACCGATTGTACATCCTCCCTCTTAATGGCGATATCAATTTTGCGGTTTTTCCCCGGAAAACCCCAGCGAAACAGTCTAATACTCCCATTTTCGCCATTAAACTCATTGTAGCCGCCCCCAACATCGCAGGCGATCGTCATCCACAGGTAAAGCGCCAGCAGCACCCCACAAACACCATAGAAAGTCATCGCAATCCCTTGAGGGAAAAAGTAGAGCTGAGTAGGGTCAGCAAAAGGCAGTAGGTTAACGTGCAAGTAGGAAGAAATACCTGCCAGTAAAAAACCAGTCCCGCCGATACTAACGATCGCAGCGAAGAAGTAATTACTCAAGCGGCGCGATCCCAGAACCTCCAGACGGAGTATGCGATCGCTTGTCGATGTCATTTGTGCAGTCATAAAATTTTCCTTTTTTTAGCCCAGGGGAATTGCAAATTTTGTTAATTTGTAATATATAGTTATGTTAACTTAATTAGAAACCTTCCCCTTTTAATAAGCACGAGGATTTTCGCGAAATGACTATAGCAGTCGGACGCGCCCAGAACGAACGAGGTCTATTTGATGCCCTCGACGACTGGCTCAAGCGCGATCGCTTCGTTTTCATCGGCTGGAGCGGCTTGCTCCTCTTCCCCTGCGCCTTCTTCGCCATCGGCGGTTGGCTGACCGGCACCACCTTCGTTACCTCCTGGTACACTCACGGTCTAGCTAGCTCCTACCTCGAAGGCGCTAACTTCCTCACCGTCGCCGTTTCCACCCCCGCTAACAGCTTGGGTCACTCCCTACTGTTCCTCTGGGGCCCGGAAGCTCAATGGGACTTCACACGCTGGTGTCAACTCGGCGGCCTGTGGGCATTCATCGCCCTACACGGCGCATTCGCCCTGATTGGCTTCTGTCTGCGTCAGATTGAAATTGCCCGTCTCGTAGGTATTCGTCCCTACAACGCTCTAGCTTTCACCGGCCCGATTGCCGTATTCGTCTCGGTGTTCTTAATGTACCCCTTGGGACAATCCGGCTGGTTCTTCGCCCCTAGCTTCGGCGTAGCAGCAATTTTCCGCTTTTTGTTATTCCTGCAAGGTTTTCACAACTGGACGCTCAACCCCTTCCACATGATGGGCGTAGCTGGAATCTTGGGTGGTGCTTTACTTTGCGCCATTCACGGTGCCACAGTAGAAAATACACTGTTTGAAGACGGCGATGGTGCTAACACCTTCCGCGCCTTCAACCCAACCCAAGCTGAAGAAACTTACAGCATGGTGACAGCGAACCGTTTTTGGTCGCAAATCTTCGGAATTGCTTTCTCCAACAAGCGTTGGCTGCACTTCTTCATGTTGTTTGTGCCTGTAACTGGCTTGTGGATGAGTTCTATTGGTATCGTCGGTTTGGCTTTAAACTTGCGGGCTTATGATTTTGTCTCCCAAGAGTTGCGAGCTGCTGAAGATCCTGAGTTTGAAACGTTCTACACTAAGAACATTCTGCTTAATGAGGGTATCCGCGCTTGGATGGCTCCTCAAGATCAACCGCACGAAAACTTCATCTTCCCTGAAGAAGTTCTTCCTCGCGGTAACGCTTTGTAATATTTGAGATTTGGATTTCAGAGCAGTTTATAATCTGGAATCCAAAATCCCACATCCAAAATCCAAAATCGCTGGAGGTTCTACCGAGTGGTAACGCTCTCTAATCCTTACTTAAGCGGCCGCGACCAAGATTCCACCGGCTTTGCCTGGTGGTCTGGTAATGCTCGCCTGATCAACCTTTCCGGTAAGTTGTTGGGCGCTCACGTTGCTCACGCTGGTCTGATCGTATTCTGGGCCGGAGCGATGACTTTGTTTGAAGTCGCTCACTTCATTCCCGAAAAGCCCATGTACGAACAGGGCTTAATTCTCATGCCTCACATCGCTACCTTGGGTTGGGGCGTAGGCGCTGGCGGTGAAGTCACCAGCATCTTCCCCTTCTTCGTAGTCGGTGTAGTTCACCTCATCTCCTCTGCTGTTCTCGGTTTGGGCGGCATTTATCACGCCGTTCGCGGCCCAGAAACCCTGGAAGAATACTCTCGCTTCTTTGGGTATGACTGGAAAGACAAGAACCAGATGACCAACATCCTGGGCTACCACCTGATTATTTTGGGATGTGGCGCTCTGCTGTTGGTAGCTAAAGCAATGGCTTTTGGTGGCTTGTACGACACATGGGCTCCTGGCGGTGGCGATGTGCGGGTAATTACCAATCCCACGCTAAATCCTAGTGTGATCTTCGGCTACTTGACTCGCTCTCCCTTCGGTGGCGAAGGCTGGCTCGTTAGCGTCAATAACTTAGAAGATGTTGTTGGCGGTCATATCTGGGTTGGCTTGATTTGTATTGCTGGCGGTGTCTGGCACATTCTAACTAAGCCTTTCGGTTGGTCTCGCCGCGCCTCTATCTGGTCTGGGGAAGCTTATCTTTCCTATAGCTTAGGCGCTTTGTCGCTGATGGGCTTTATTGCTTGCTGCTTTGTCTGGTTTAACAATACTGTTTACCCTAGCGAATTTTATGGGCCGACGGGGCCAGAAGCTTCTCAAGCTCAAGCTTTGACCTTCCTGATCCGCGACCAACGCTTAGGCGCAAACGTCGGTTCTGCACAAGGCCCGACTGGTTTGGGTAAATACTTGATGCGCTCTCCTACTGGCGAAATTATTTTCGGTGGTGAAACGATGCGTTTCTGGGATTTCCAAGGCCCTTGGTTGGAGCCTCTGCGCGGTACTAATGGCTTAGATTTGAACAAGATCAAGAATGATATTCAGCCTTGGCAAGCTCGCCGTGCTGCTGAGTACATGACTCACGCTCCTTTGGGTTCTTTGAACTCTGTGGGTGGTGTGGCGACTGAGGTTAACTCGTTTAACTATGTGTCTCCGCGTTCTTGGTTGGCCTGTTTCCACTTCGTGATGGGTTTCTTCTTCTTAGTTGGTCACTTGTGGCACGCTGGTCGCGCTCGCGCGGCTGTTGCTGGCTTTGAGAAAGGTATTGACCGGGAGAATGAGGCTGTACTTTCTATGCCTAATCTTGATTAGGTTTTTTGATTGATTTGAAGGCTCCTGTTTAAATGACAGGAGCTTTTTTTTAGGGGCTAGGGGCTACGATGCTCAGGGCTACGGGAAGAGAGGGGGAGGAGGGGGAGGAGGGGGGAAGATGGGGGGAGATGGGGGGAGAGGGAGGAGATGGGGAGGATGGGGGAGGGATTATTAACAATTAACAATTAACAGTTAACAATCAACCTCATAAACCGGGTTTTTTGACGAAAATACTTCGTTTTTACCCACAGATTCTCTCAAAAACCCGGTTTCTGGGGCCATGAGCGTAAGTCCTGTAGCAATTAGCAATTAGCAATTAGCAATTAGCAATTAGCAATTAGCCATTAGCCTTTATCATTGTCCTGTAGCCGATCGCCCCTGTTTCCCCAACTTGATTAACACAAAGTAGCTTAAGTAAATCACATACACTACTAAACCAACCAGCCCCAAAAAGCCCAAAAATTGGACATTTCCATTGTGGTGAAAAATATCTTTATACATCCAAGGCGCATCTAACCAAACTCGGCAAAATGGCTCGTCCATCAATTGACTTTGAGATTTGAAACCGCAATTTATAAACGGAATTTGGGCGATCGCACCTAAAGCGCTATAAATACTAACAGCCCAACGCCACGAGGTAAAACTCAGTTTCAGGGGCGACTGCGGGCGATCGTCAATTTCTTCGTTAAGATCTACCCAAAACCAGAGAGACACAGGAATGAGCGCACGAGCTAATAACGATACTCCAAAACTTATAGGCAATGCAGCGATCATTAGATAAACTGTAATTGCTAACAAGCTGGCTACCCGCCAATAAATAATTAATAACCGTACCATTGCCTCAGCTTTTTCCACAAAAGCCCAAATCAGTAAAATTAGCGGTATCAAAATAGTAAATAGCAGCGCTAGTCGGTAATCCGTCCAGACTAGGGGTTGAAACCAGGGTGAATTAGCAGCAAGTAAAAAGCTCGACATTTTCAAACAAATTTAATTAGATATTTTTGCAAGAATTCTACTAAACAAATAAAACAAGCAACTGGAATACCTTTCTCAAATCCCAGTTGCTTGCTAAGGCTTGCCAGCTTTAGGGTCTAAACCTTGCTCCGTCAGCCTTCAGCTTAATTGAGTTTGTCCGTATCAAAGAAGAAGTTCAACTCCAGAAGCAAACTAGGCTGATAGCTGACAGTTGCGAATTTTAATCCTCATACAATCGGCACTCAGCCGCATCGGGGTTATCGTCGCAATATTTCTCAAATGAATTCTTTGGTTTATTCTGCTTCTGGTGGGAAGCTTCAGCTTGCAGTTCTTCAACTGCATCCCATGCTGCCGCGCATTCACCTGACGCACCGCCTTTAATATCGCATACAGCACGAGCGTTTGCGAGTTCTTCGTCAATTTTTTCTTGGATGTTATTCATGGATGTTGTCTCAGTCACTTTAATCATTAGGAGATTAATCACTAGGAGAAACTTCTCCCGTCTGAAATTTGGTTAGAGGTTCCAGTTGCAGATTGGGCTAATTTAGCCCACCAATAGTAGCTTTAGAAGTGCTACTCAACTATTCATACATTAAGTTGGGGTGTCACAACTGTATTAAGCTTTATCTTTTAAGATTTTGCCACTAATCCAAGTTGAGACCTCACAGCCTTAATAGATCCATAGGTTAATTTATCTTAACATAAGATTTCCCAGCGTGGGATCTACTGCGATCGAATCGCTCTTGGAGCGGCATAACCAGGTTAGCCTAGTGAGAAGAGCAATTGTAAGCAAATTAATTATAGGAGTGTCAAGATGTACGCGCCAAGCGAAATGCAGTGGGTCAGCGCCTTATCAACCCGCCCTTCCTTAGAAGCTGCTCTCAAAGAAGTTGTAGAACAAGCTCAGCAAGGATTGCAGGGGCCAGCAGATTTGGGTTTGGTGTTTATATCGTCTGCTTTTGCCAGCGAGTATTCTCGCCTAATGCCCTTGCTGCAAGAATACCTGCCGGCCGCTGCGATCGCTGGTTGCGGAGGCGGGGGCGTTATTGGCATGAATAGAGGCGGCATAACGGAAGAAGTCGAAGGAACACCAGCCCTAAGCCTGAGTCTGGCACGTTTACCGGGGGTAAAAGTAAAAGCCTTTCACATAGCAGCAGAAGAACTTCCCGACATGGACAGTCCCCCGGATACTTGGGTAGAGCAAATTGGCGTGTCCGCCCAAGAGCAACCCCAGTTCATCTTATTAGCCGATCCCTTTTCCTCAAAAATTAACGACCTACTCCAAGGGTTAGATTATGCCTATCCTGGCTCTGCTAAAGTCGGGGGACTCGCTAGCGGGAATGGGATGGGGAGGAGTGCAGCACTATTTTGTAACTATCGACTTTACCGAGAAGGGACTGTGGGAGTAGCCCTCAGCGGCAATATAGTTTTGGAAACGATTGTAGCTCAAGGCTGTCGGCCCATTGGTCAACCCTATAGAGTTACAGAAGGAGAGCGTAATATTTTGCTGGGGCTCGAAGAGCAAGAGAGTTTAGATCAACGAACAGGTAGCGGCCGTAAACAATCGCCTCTAGAAGCTTTGCGAGATTTAATTTCTACTCTCAGCGAAGAAGATCGGCAATTAGCCCAGCACTCTCTGTTTGTAGGGGTAGTCAGAGATGAATTTAAGCTGAAGTTAGACCAAGGAGACTTTTTAATCCGCAATCTGCTGGGGGTAGACCCCAAGGTAGGAGCAATTGCGATTGGCGATCGCGTCCGCCCCGGTCAACGCATCCAATTCCACCTTCGCGATGCCCGTACCTCCGCAGAAGACCTAGAAATGCTACTCGCTCGCTATCAGCGGGAAGCCCCCTTTAACCCAGTCGCCGCTAGAGCCGGTGCCTTAATGTTTTCCTGCATGGGGCGAGGCGAAGGTCTGTACGGTGAACCCAGCTTTGATTCCCGTTTGTTCAGCCGCTACCTCAACAATATTCCTCTCACTGGCTTTTTCTGTAATGGTGAAATCGGCCCTGTCGGCGGTAGTACATTTCTGCATGGTTATACCTCCGTATTTGGGATTTGCCGCCAACCTTAGAGGCGGTAATTATAAGTTTTGAGTTTTGAATAGTTGTTAACTGTTAACTGTTAACTGTCAACTGTTAATTTTTAACTGTTAACATTCTCTCTTTTTAAGTAAGGCATGAGATAATTTACAAATATTATGAAACCCAACAAAGAGCAAAAAGTAGCTTTGCAAAAAATGTTTAAAATTGGCATAGATAGAGCGGTTGATATGCTCAATTATATCACAGAAATGCCGATTTTTTGGGAGCTTTACCCCTTGGAAATATTGTCCCCCCAGGAATTGCAAGCTGAACTGGAGAAAAGCCTCGGTACGGAGCGGATTGTAGCAATGGAACTCATATTCAGTGGAGAATTTCAGGGCAGCGCTCAGTTAATTTTTCCCAGAGATAGCGCCGCCTTGCTGGTGAATGCAATCGCCAGTGAAGATCGTCGTACCCTTGACCAAAATGCCTTGAGAAAGGAAACTTTGACTGAGGTGGGAAATATTTTCTTCAACGGTATTATGGGAGTAATTAGCACGGTGGTTGAGCGGGGAATTACCTATATGCTACCGAGTTACCGAGAAGGGACGGTAAAGCAATTGGTGTCGGAAAATAACTCTAGCGTTTATGCAATCGCCTTGCTTGGTCACATACAATTCAAGATAGAAGAAGCTCAAGAGCAAAGCAAACAACAGCTCCATAGTTTTAGCAAAATATTGCCATCAAAATACGTGAAATTGTTTGTAGATAAATCCCAATCAGGGAAGAATATTGTCTTTTTCTTGAAAGTAGATAAGCTAGAGAGTTTGTTGTCAAATATCAACAATATTTCGGAATATTTTGATTGTTAAATTCGGGAAGTCATAGCAAAAAAGAGGTTTTTAACTCTGTGAAACACAGGTTTGACCTTTCTCTAAACCTCTCTCCTCAAAAGATAGAGGCTGACTCCCATTTCAAGTACCATATTGATTCCTTTTCCCATTACTTAATTTATGTAGAGCCACTGTTCCGAGGGACTGGAACCGCTGGTAATGCTGAGTTACAGAAGTAAGATCGGGACTGACGCATCCAACCAAAGAAACCAGGTTTTTTGACGAAAATACTTCGCTCTTATCCACATACGATCTCAAAAACCAGGTTTCTGGGACGACCTGCGTAAGTCCGATAATATGTAAATCCGGCGTAAGGGAAAATCCAGCCAGATAGGTTGATTTTTTGAGTACAATTCAGTAGAATCCAGAAAACAGACAAGTTAAGTCTTTAAAACTTACCCCAATAGTGGGGAAAACTTAACTCTTGAGGAGCTAGTTGCAAGACTAGGATAGCAAACCACCATTTTTGGCCAAAGGATTGCGCCCAAGAACCCTAGCAGTAGGGATATTTTAGAGTAAAACTTCTAAAGAATTCCATCCCCTTTAGAGGTGGAAGTGTCAAAATTGGGACTAAACTTATGCCTGAAGCTGATCTTCCTGGAAATCAGCCCCCGCGCTTCCTGACGATCGAATCCGATGCTAGCGTTTTACCGCCAGCTACTCCTTCCTCACTGACAGATGTGGCAAAAAATGCCGGCGAGTCGAAAGATCCCGCAGCGAAACTAGCCACCAGTCAAGTAACTCTCCCAGAACAACCTGAAGAGGAGTGGGAAACAGTCAATTTCCCCAACGCCATCAGCGTAGATGCAATTCCTACCAAGTCTGTTAAAGGTGGGAAGTTGAAGAAGGAAACAGGAGAATTGTCCGCTAGAGCGATATCAACTGATTCTCCTTCCCCGATATCTCCTTGGACAGTCCGCGATCGCGATCGCACCATTCATTTTTCACCAGAGACTCCAAGTAAAGCTGAATCTCCTACAACTTTGGTTCAAGCCTTGCATGAGTGCAACCGCGATTTAATGCAGCGGATAGCAGAACTAGAAACAGCACTGATTGAGTCCCAAAACGCATTAGAGGCGAAAGAAACTTTACTAGAGCAACGCATTGCTGAACTAGGCGACGCTCAGGAACAAATAACCAAGTTGTTCGGTAAACAAGAACAAGTCAATCAAATTATCCAACGCCAAGAAGTTTTAATAGAAACTTTAACAGCACAGGTACAAAGCAGCCAAACCCGCATTGCTGTAATCGAGCGAGAATGTGCTTTGACTCAGCAGCGTTACAGCGAACAGCAACATCTGGTAGTACAAACAGAAAATAGTTGTCGGGAACTGCGATCGCGCCTACATCGCCAGCAACGCCACACCCTACAATTCAAAGCAGCTTTAGAAAGGTATTTAGAGATGCCTCATCCGATCAAGTCAGAAGTCAAAACTCAGAGATCAGAAAGTGCAGATGACAATACTCCCACTCCATCTGAAGCTGTGATGGCTACACCCAAAGGTCAGAATAAAGAAGTACAATTGAAACCTCAAGCTTCACCAGTCAAACCTTGGTCAGGGAAACCGGAGTCAATTCCCGAAAAGCCAGCCTTAGAAGAGCCAAAAGCGCCTTCTTTTCCCCAAGAAAATCCGATTGTGAGCACATTATTAGAAGCATCCAGTAATCAATTGCATGAGGTGGAAACCTACTGGCATATAGAGCCAACAACGGAGAATCCATTTGTG
This sequence comes from Kamptonema formosum PCC 6407, assembly GCF_000332155.1. Lineage (GTDB taxonomy): Bacteria > Cyanobacteriota > Cyanobacteriia > Cyanobacteriales > Microcoleaceae > Kamptonema > Kamptonema formosum. The sequence continues at coordinate 1,168,852 of NZ_KB235904.1, forward strand.
AGTGCGGAAGCTGAACCGGAACTGGAAGATACCCCCAATCCCAATGAGTGGGAAGCATTTAGAGCATCCCCATTTTCAGATTCAGCCGAAACGCGATTACCTGAAAATCCCCAATGGACAGCAGAGCCGATTTTTGTGGGGAAAGCTGACTGGGTAGCATCGATCACCTATTCGCCGGGCCCTGGTAAAAAACGGCGATCGCTAGCTGAAATTGAATTACCCAGGTTTAGATAGTTGTTAGTGGTTAGTTGTTAGTTGTTGGTTGTTGGTTATTGGTTGTTGGTTGTTACTACCAATGAAATTAGCAATTAGCAATTAACTAATGAGGGAGGAGATTTACTAGCAGTTTCTACAGGCGCGATCGCCTTGGCAAAAAAATCATAAAGTAGTAAAATAGAATCATCCCCAACTACACCAAATCAGATGACTGCCACAACCCAACGCTTTACCCTAGAAGAGTATCTGCGCCATAATGACGGCACAGATATTCTCTATGAATTAGTTAAAGGAGAATTAGTTTCTATGGCACTCGGAACTGGAAAACATGGTGAAGTTGTCGATTTTCTTAATACTCAATTTCGCAACGAGATTGCTAGAATGGAGCGGGATTGGGTATCTAAACAAATGGCGATTGGCGTTCAATCTCCGCGCGGCGATCGCTGGGAGACGGTTCGCATTCCCGATCTAGTTGTTATTCCTAAAGAACAATGGCGAAACTTGCAAAACCGCGAGGCTGTTATTCTTCTCAATGAACCGCCACCGCTTTTAGTAGTAGAAATTGTCAGCGAATCAACTAAAAATATTGACTACCGCGCCAAACGTGCCGAATATTGCGTTCTAAATATTTCTGAATATTGGATTGTCGATCCGTTACAAGCAAAAATTACTATTTTTACTCTTTCTGAAGGATGGTATGAGGAAGCTGTTTTTACAAATAGCGATCGCCTCGTTTCTCCTACCTTTGGCGAACTTAATCTAACAGTTAATCAAATTTTAGAAGGTGAGATTTAATTTACGATCTGTCATTGCGAGCTCCGCGAAGCAATCGCAGAGACTAGGCGATTGCTTCGCGGAGTTCGCAATGACAAGTATTTAATAGGACATGATATTACATAAGTTCACCAATTATAGCAACCGCCAGGGCGGTTAAGACGTTGAAACTTTCTTCATCCCCTCTTCCCCTCTTCCCTAGCCCCTAGCCCCTAGCCCCTAGCCCCTTAACCGCCCTGGCGGTTGCTATACCTATTACCCATTACCAATTTAATTTTGTGGTCTTCCGATCCCGTCAGTAATAGCATAGTTGAAAGCCTTTAACCATAGCCAAAAAGAAGGATAGCGGGACTCCAACCAAGGCTGAGTTTTCCGAGCCAAATTAGGGAGCCATCCAAACAGCCAACTTGCCAAAGCAAGTAGAGTAAAATTAAGATAACTCCGCAGCCAACGTAGAATATCGTCCAAGTCCACAAAATCCAAAATCCAAATTAGAAGAGAGGGATTTTTGAGGGCTGCTTTGATAGCAAGTCCATTAAAAGTTAACCAATCAACCCGGTCTTTGATAAACTTTTCTGCAACTGCGAGATCGGTGCTGGCCAAAACGCCGAAAAATGTATTCAAAATCGAATTAATCCGCGCTGGGGGTAAGAAACAGCCAGTCGGTACCATCATCCCTTTAGAAAATAGCCAAGTCACAGAGACATTACTCTGATAGGCGCGAATTTGGTTTAAATGGTGGGCCTCAAGTAAATCATGCTTTAAAGCAACATCCAAAAGGTCAGTTAAACGGGAGAGATTGCGAACTAAAGAGCCAAACCCAGTGAAAACTAGTGGAGACTGAAGAGAAGCTGCATCACCGATCGCGATTAGTCTATCAAAAGCAACAGTGCGATCGCGACTTCCCGAACTAAAATGCCCCGGAATGTAACCAAAAGTCGGCTTTTTCCATACCAACTTGCCCAAATCGCAGCGACGATACTCCGGCAAAATCGCAAAAAAGTCCTCATAAAGCTCCAATAGAGAGCCGGGATTCTCAGAATTTACCTGATGGTAATGAAACAAATAGATCGTAATTTCCGAGCCCGCACCGGGGAATAATTCCCAAATTAATTGACGGCCTCGCGAAATATCCCCATGAGAATTGAGTACATCCCCATAATCAGAATCCCATACTCCCCGCTCAAAACCTCCGTCAATTACCGCTCCTACAGTCGGACAAACACTATCAAAAGCGTGCTCTCCGTTAAGTTGCCAAGCAATAGGAGAAGCACTCCCCATCGCATCCACCAGTAGGCGACCACAAGCTTGCCGCTGAGATTGGCTGGGCTGATGATAAGCCTGAACTATAACTTTTTGAGGTTCCACATCTGCACGGATGAAATCAGTTTCGTCCCAGATTTCACCACCAGCTTCAGTGAACTTAACTCCCGATAAATAAAGCAGTTTTTCAGCATCTAGGGCTACATTTAGCACCCTTGGCGTGTGTAGGACTTGAGCTTTTGCGATCGCGGGATTGTTGGCATCAAAAAACTTGCTATAGCCATCTTTGTACTCTCTGGCAATGAAACTTTCGACTTCCGCAGCCGTAAACAAACCTAAATTAATTAACTTTTGGAGTTCATCGCGAGAAATATTCCACTCTCGATTCATCCTACCAAAAGGCAACCTTTCCAACAGCAGCACCTTGTAGCCCAACCGAGCCATAACAGCCGCGTGGATGATGCCTAACGCGCCTCCCACATAAATCAAGTCATAAAAACAAGAATCAGATTCTCCGTCATTCCCTCTTCCCTCTTCCTTCTCCCCTCTTCCTTCTTCCTTCTTCCTTCCTCCTTCTTCCTTCCTAAACACCACCTGCTTCGGCGTTTGAGGATTGCGAACACCTTCTCGCCAACGCTTTTCCCACCAATAAACGCGCTTGAGGTCATATTCCCCTTGAGGCATTTTTTGAAAGTATTGGACAGTAAGGGGATAGTGGGGGGCCAACGCCTCAAAAATCGACTGTTGGGATAAATCGATGACTGGTGGTTCTGGATATTGATAGGGAAATTGATTTCTCACAGACACTGTGAGGCGATCGAGAAACTGCATTTCACCGTTGGCGGGTTTATTGTCGAGGCGAAATACTTTTAAGTATGTGGTTCGCTGCACTGACCACAGGAAAACGGAAAGTTCTACCGATTCAGGATTGGCAACTTCTGCTGTTGTTGTTCCTAATAGTAAGCGAAAGCCATCAGGAGTAATAATTTTCTTGCCAACTCCCGGCTCAAATTCTTGCTGCAACCAACTGCATACAGCGTTAGTCTTAGGAGTTGGGATTTCTAGGTAGAGAATTTCTTGCATTTTACAGTCTCAAACGTGAAATAAATTCATAAAAATAGGGGTTGACACAGGAGAAAAGTGCGCTATACTCCACAAATACTAAGTTGTTTTTAGAAAAGTTTACAATTCTCTCATATTCTTACATTTTTTATGCGCGATACTCAAGTTCGCTCCTCATTATCCGATGCCTTGGACGGCGGGGGTAAACCGTCTCATCAGCCGTACCCTGCTGCGGCGATTGCCATAAATTATCCCATCCCTACAAACCCTCAAGAAATGGTTGCCTTACGACAACAGCGGGTGAATGAGGAAGTGGTGGCAACTGCGATCGCAGGCGTTATTAATATAGCCCGTTCTAGGCAACAGTCTTTAGATGAACTCAAAGCTGAGGTGCTAGAGGAGGATAATCTTCTGGATCTATCTCAGCGCCGTCGCTTATGGGACATTGTTTCTCAAGCTTGGGACAATTTGCCCAGTTAGAGCTATAACTGATTGAAGAAGGGGCTAGGGGAAGAAGGGGCTAGGGGCTAGGGGCTAGGGACTAGGGAAGAAGGGGCTACGATGCTCAGGGCTAGGGGCTAGGGAAGAAGGGAAGGAGGGAATAAGGGAATAAGTAAATCCACCTAATTAAACATAAGATAAGTATGGCTAAAAAACTGACTTTATAAACGTTCTTCCTTCTCTCCTAAATAACTAAATCCTTCTTCCTTCTCTCCTAGATAACTAAATTTTTCTTCCTTCTTCCTTCTTCCTTCTTCCTTCATTTATGAGCTTTAGTAAAGTTAGCCAGGTTCACAATAATTTTCAGGAAGAACAACGAAAAAAGAGAAAAGTAACTACTCTTTTACTCCTGGCAGGATTCACTTTGATAGTCAGTGCTGCGGCGATCGCTAGTTATCTGATTATCTATGAATTGCTGCTGAATACTTCCAAAGAGAAAGCTTTATTAAAAGTTCAGCAGGGTAGTGGGGAAATTGATAAGTGGTTAGAAACACGGAAAGCAGAAATAGCAACCATTGCTGACACACCAACTCTTGCAACTATGGATTGGAATGTCGTTGAACCCTACCTTAAATCTCAGGTCAAACGGATCGATGAATATCGACAGCTTACTATGACATTTCCTGATGGTTCTCGATTCAATACACAAGTAGGAAAAGCTAAGGGAAGTATAGCCGATCGCCCTTTTTTTATATCAGCAATGGCGGGAAAAGTCACGGCTAATGACCCGGTGATTAGTCGTTCCTTGGGAGTAGCTCAAGTCCAAATTGGCGCTCCGATTGGCTCACCAGAAAAACCTTTAGGAGCTTTAGCAGGTAATATTCCAATCGATCGCCTAATTAAAGTCGTTCAAAATCTGCAACTAGGTCAGGGTAGCTATGCCTTTGCTCTCAACTCCCAGGGTCGAATAATTGCTCATCCAGATCCGTCTTTAAGAGGAACCACAGAAAAACCAGCTACTAGCTTACTGGAAAGCAAAGACCTTTATTTGGCAACTCTCGCGCAACGGATGGTGAACAAAGAGCAGGGAATTGACTTAATTAAAGTTGATGGCATCTGGCAATATGTAGCTTATACCCCTTTAAAGCAGGCAAATTGGTCTGTAGCCTTGGTCATTCCGCGTCCAATAATTGAATCTTCCCTCGATGCTTTGAATATCCTAACGCTAATTTTAGGGAGCGTGCTTATAGTGGCAACTATAGGAGGATGGAGACAGGTACAACTATCTGAAGAAGCACAAGCAAATGCGGAGGAAAAATCTCAACTTTATACGCAAACTCAGGAACAAGTCGAACTTCTAAATCAATCCCTGGTTCAGCAGAAACAGATGGAAAATCAACTTCGGCAGCAAACTGATTATTTAGAACAAACGTTGAAGGAATTACGACAGATTCAAGGACAACTTATCCAAAGCGAGAAAATGTCCTCTTTGGGTCAATTGGTAGCTGGTATTGCTCATGAAGTGAATAATCCCGCAGCTTTTATTTACGGTAATTTATCTCATGTCAGCCAGTATACCGAAAATTTACTAGATCTAGTAAAGCTCTATCAGCAGCATTATCCCCTGCCAGTGTTAGAAATTCAAGCTAAGTCAGAAGAGGTCGATCTAGAATTTCTAAGCGAAGATTTATCGAAATTACTTACATCTATGCACGTAGGTGCGGAACGAATACGTGATATTGTCAAATCCCTACGGAATTTTTCGCGGTTGGACGAGTCGGAAGTCAAGGCGGTGAATATCCATGAAGGTATTGACAGCACCCTGATGATTCTTCAGAGTCGCTTGAATCCCAGCCCCAAATATGCTGGGATTGAAGTTATCAAAGAGTATGGTAATCTGCCGGAGATCGAGTGTTATGCAGGACAGCTTAACCAGGTATTTATGAATATTTTGACGAATGCTCTGGATGCTTTAGAAGAGCGGCATCAGGGGGAGGAAAAGATAATTAAGATTACTACAAGTCTCTCTAGAGCGGATCGAGTTAGAATTTCGATTGCGGATAATGGTTGTGGTATGACAGAGGAAGTAAAACAAAGAGTATTTGACCCATTTTTTACAACTAAACCCGTAGGTAAAGGTACGGGAATGGGGCTATCTATTAGTTATCAAATTGTGACGATAGAGCATAGAGGGCGATTGTATTGTATCTCAGAACCAGGAGCGGGAACGGAATTTGTAATTGAAATTCCACTGCATCAAAGTGTGGGTAGCAGTTAGGATTATTCTCCGATGGATTCCCGCTCTATGAATTGGGTCTATTTAATAGGTGAAAAAAGAAATTCACGGCTAATATTCCAGCATTCCCCATCATGAATTAACAAAGTCAACTGAGATACAGTAAACTCAAAGTTGAGCGAGCGATTTTCAAATTCTAGCCATGCTGCTTTGAAATTCTGCTTAGTTAAGTCTCGAAATGCGACTGTCATGTGTGGTGTAAAAGAGCGAGTTTTGGCAACTGGGTCGAAGATTCCTAAGTTTGTTTCTAAATATGCGCTTAGGTCTTTTTCCAGAGCTAGTAATGCTTGGGTTTTGAGAGGATTTACGTAAATAACACGAGGTGGAAAGGCGGCAAAGCCAGAGAGAGTAATGGGGATTGGGTGATGGGCGAGTGCAAATTTTTCTAGGCATTCTTCTACTTTGTCAATTTCCGCTGTCACCCATTTAAAAGGCGGTTGGAGGGTGATGTGGGGTGGCGATTTTAAAGCACCGCTACTAGCGTATTTTTCGGCAAAATACTGTTTAATTTTAGTAATCTGCTCTTGAATTTCTTGCGGAGGTAGGAGGGCAATAAAGTAACGGTGTTGCAGATTTTCCATGAGTCTATTGGTGTAGGACAAAGATACACAGGAATTTACAGAAGCGGCACAGAATAGGAAGAGAAAATTATTAGTTTGGGCAATTTGCTATAAACTATTACTCAATATAGATTATAAAGTTTAAAATTGAAAAGCAAAAATGCCTTGGTTTGTCAAGATTGAGAAGGGAATTGTCGAAAAGTCCATTTTTGACAAGTATGTGCCTGCCCATCGCGCTTACGTGCGAGAGTTGATTGCTAAGGGACACAAGGCGAAGACGGGGTACTGGGCGCGACGGGGCGGTGGGATGCTACTATTTGAGGCGGGCTCGATGGAGGAGGCGATCGCGATCGCGGCTAAAGATCCCTTGGTAGTCAATGGTTGCGTTACCTACGAAGTTTATCAGTGGTGTGTTGTTGAAGAATGAAAAGTTGTGTTATACTCATAAATGAGCCGGACTTACGCGATTGTAACGCCCAAACTTTGTCAGGGCCGGAAGGCAGCAGCAATACGGGATGCTTGCAATAGGCGTGAACTCCGGTTCACCTTGTTTAAGGGAGGTGTACTTGCTATGCCGGGTTTCGGAGATATTTTACAGAAAGCAGTTTACCTGGGTGTGGGGTTGGCTTCCTACGCTGGCGAGAAAGCAAGTAGCAAATTAGGCGAGTTGCGGACTGAAGCCCAAAAATTGGCAGATGAATTGGTAAAACGCGGTGAAATGACGACGGATGAAGGTCGTCGCTTTGTTGATGATATGATGAGGCAGGCGCAACAGCAGCCCGGTGAGTCGCCTTCTGAACCGCAAAAACTTTCTGAACCGCGCCGGATAGAAATTGTTTCGGAAGATGAAGAACCATCGAATAAAAGCAATGAGGGTGTCGATAGGCTTCGTCAACAGGTGCAGCAGTTACAAGATGAACTCCGCGATCTGAAGCAGGATTAGGCTTTGTAAAGTTTTATGACGGGGGTTGAGTGCGATCGCACTTCTACCTCCGTTAGTTTTGGTATTTATCCTTGGTAAGGGTTTAGTAATACTATGGAAAAGGTAATAGAATTGATAAGTAGGTGGACATAATATATAGATTGTCCTTCCAAGAAAAGAAGCGATCGCAAAGACTTGAGATTGCTTCCCTTCTTTGGTAACGACACGATCGATTTTATCTATTGTCTACCTACTTAGTAAGTGCAAGCCTTTGTACTTGGATTTTGTTAATAATATATAAAGATCGAGCTGACAAATCAATGGAAGAGTGGCAAAAAAGTTTTGTGGCGGTACTGGAAACTGCTGTTGCTGAGGTAGAGAAGTTTTTCATGGATGCGAGTGAAGAATTCGCCGAAATGCTGGACTCACTGGCAAAGTTTTCGGAAGAGGTGACAGAAGAAATACAAAATACTGTAATCGATGATTTCGACAACTATTTTAATGAGTTGCTTGAACCAATTATTGAGGTTTTTAGAGAATTAGATCCAGAGGTAAATGAGATAGATTTTTCGATCGTGACTTATGTAGAGCCTTCAACGATTCAGCAGCCAGCTTGTAGGGGTTGTTCTAATTATCACGGTCATATTTATGGTGGGAATTTGTTAGTTTGTGCGATGCACCCTTCGGGTGTAGAGTCTGAGAGTTGTCCTGATTGGGAAGCTGAGAGAGAATAATTTACAGGGGGGATTTTTTAAGGGTGCGATCTAGTTGATTATAATTAAGAAGATTAGAAGAAAATGACAAAACAAAATAAAAAGCCAAAGCCTTGGGAGATTGACAGTAGCAATAACAAATCGAGTGTTTACTAGGCGGTGAAAATGATAGGGAAATTATTTACTAATTAACCATAACCTTTTAATTAACCCTTTCCTCTAATAATTGACTAATTTCACGATAAAGTACAGGTAAATTAGACTCCACAATTCCCCAAACTACCTGATTAGAAACCTTGGCATAAGCATGAATCAAAAGATTACGAAAATCGACAATTCTTCGACAATCTGTAATGCTTTCCGCCAAATCAGGCTCTAATTTCAACATCTGGTTTAACGCCTCTCCCACAATCTCAAACTGTCGCTCCACAGCAGAGCGTAGCATCGCATTACTTACGTAATCTTCAAACGTTTTACCTGCCGTAAACTCCGTTAAAAGTTGACAAGCTTCCTGAATATCAAACAAATATTTCTGCACCTCAAGCCGCATACAAAATCACCCGCGATTTTTCAATTGATTGTAAAAAATAAGGGTTGCGGATTGAATTAATCTCGACTAAATCTATAGAACGATTAAACAACTTATTCAACGCCTCCCGCAAACCAAAAAAGCAATTAGCATATTCCACCGGTGACATCGGTGTAAACTGAACCAAGAAATCTAAATCACTTTTTTCTTCGTCGAAATTATCTCCTGTTGCAGAGCCGAACAACTCCATCTTTAATACTCGGTAATGCTGACAAAACTCAGTCAATTGAACCTGTTTTGACTCCAAAATTTTCTTCCAGTCACTCGCCATAATTCAACCTCCTGATATTTCAGGCTACATTTTCCTAAGTCATCGCTGGCTAGATCAGTTATTATATGAATAACTACGTTAACATATTTCTACTTCATCAAAATAGAGAGCGTCAAAAATATTAACCCATGACCAATAGTACCTTCCTCCAACGCCTCCACCACCCATCCCGGCCCGTCATCGTCTTCGATGGCGCAATGGGAACCAACCTGCAATTTCAAAACCTCACCGCCGAAGACTTCGGGGGCCCGCAATACGAAGGTTGCAACGAATACTTAATCTACACCAATCCCGAAGCTGTCGCCAAAGTCCATCGCGGTTTCCTCGAAGCAGGCGCAGATGTCATCGAAACTGACACCTTCGGGGCGAGTTCCTTTGTACTTGCTGAATACAATTTAGCCCAGGAAGCCTACAACCTCAACAAGGCGGCCGCAACCCTCGCCAAAGGCCTGGCTATTGAGTATTCTACACCAGAAAAACCCCGATTTGTGGCTGGTTCAATTGGCCCTGGAACTAAATTACCAACCCTGGGACATATTGACTTTGATACTCTGAAAATTGCCTTTGCCGAACAAGCAGAAGGACTATTTGATGGTGGAGTTGATTTATTAATAGTTGAAACCTGCCAAGATGTGTTGCAAATTAAAGCCGCACTCAGCGCCATTGAAGAAGTATTTGCTAAAAAAGGTACGCGCCTCCCGATCATGGTATCGGTGACAATGGAAACTACTGGTACAATGTTGGTAGGTTCCGATATTAGCGCTGTCCTGACTATTTTACAACCTTTTCCTATTGATATTTTAGGATTAAACTGCGCTACTGGGCCAGACAGAATGGCCGAACATATCAAATATTTATCCCAATATTCCCCTTTTGTAGTTTCCTGTATTCCCAACGCAGGTTTACCAGAAAATGTCGGCGGACACGCCCATTATAAACTCACGCCGATGGAACTACGAATGGCATTAATGCACTTTGTAGAAGACTTAGGAGTGCAAGTAATTGGCGGTTGTTGCGGTACTCGTTACGATCACATTCAACAATTAGCAGAAATTTCCACAACCCTGACACCGAAAGTCCGCGAAACCACTTGGCAACCCGCCGCCGCATCAATTTATAGCGCCCAACCTTACGACCAAGATAATTCTTTCTTAATAGTTGGGGAAAGACTTAATGCTAGTGGTTCTAAGAAATGTCGCGACTTATTAAATGCTGAAGATTGGGATGGTTTAATCTCAATGGGACGCGAACAAGTCCGCGAAGGCGCACACATTCTCGATGTTAACGTCGATTATGTGGGACGCGATGGCGTAAGAGATATGAGAGAAGTTGTATCTCGCCTAGTTACTAATGCCACTTTACCCTTAATGTTAGACTCCACTGAGTGGGAAAAAATGGAGGCGGGATTAAAAGCCGCTGGGGGTAAATGTTTGTTAAATTCTACTAACTATGAAGATGGGGAACCCCGTTTTTATAAGGTGTTAGAATTGGCAAAAACGTATGGTGCGGGGATAGTTATCGGTACAATTGATGAAGATGGGATGGCCCGGAGTGCGAACAAAAAATTTGAGATTGCATCCCGCGCTTATCACGCTGCCATTGAGTATGGAATCCCCGCCTACGACATCTTCTTTGACCCTTTAGCATTGCCAATTTCTACGGGGATTGAAGAAGATAGGGCCAACGGTAAATCTACAATTGAAGCCATTCGTCGCATCAGGCAAGAGTTGCCGGGATGTCATGTTATTCTAGGAGTTTCTAATATTTCCTTTGGCTTAAATCCAGCGGCGCGACAAGTCTTAAACTCGATGTTTTTGCATGAAGCGATGCAAGCTGGGATGGATTCAGCAATTGTTAGCCCCAATAAGATTTTACCGCTGGCAAAAATTGAAGAAAAATATCAAGAATTATGCCGCAAACTGATTTACGATCGACGAGAATTTGATGGTAATGTCTGCATTTACGATCCTTTGGGAGAGTTGACAAATGCCTTTGAAGGTGCTACAACTAAGCGCGATCGCAGTGCCGATAAACTGCTTCCTTTAGAAGAACGTCTGAAGCGTCATATCATCGATGGCGAAAGAATTGGCTTAGAAGAAGTTCTTACCACAGCTTTAGAACAATATCCACCTTTGGAGATTATTAATACCTTCTTATTAGATGGTATGAAAGTGGTAGGCGAATTATTTGGATCGGGTCAAATGCAATTACCTTTTGTATTGCAATCTGCCGAAACCATGAAAGCTGCTGTTGCCTTTTTACAGCCATATATGGAGAAATCAGAATCAGGTGATAATGCCAAGGGAACCTTTATTATTGCCACAGTTAAAGGCGACGTTCACGACATTGGAAAAAATCTGGTTGACATCATTCTTTCTAATAATGGATATCGAGTGATTAACTTGGGAATTAAACAACCAGTAGACAATATCATTGAAGCCTACGAACAGCACAAAGCTGATTGTATTGCTATGAGTGGGTTGCTGGTTAAATCCACTGCTTTTATGAAAGAAAACCTGGAGACATTTAACCAGCGCGGGATTACCGTTCCCGTCATTTTAGGCGGTGCGGCTTTAACTCCTAAGTTTGTTCACGAAGATTGCCAAAACACCTATAAAGGTAAAGTTATTTATGGCAAAGATGCCTTTTCTGACTTGCACTTTATGGATAAATTGATGCCTGCAAAATCAGGAGGGAAATGGGACGATCTCAATGGTTTTGCTGATGAAGAAAATGGTAATGGCAATGGGGTAGCTAAAATAGAAGTCGCACATAAAAAAGAGGTGGAAACGGCGGAATCAGCAACGCCATTAGTAATAGATACACGGCGTTCTGAGGCGGTAGCTGTGGATATTGAACGCCCGATTCCGCCTTTTTGGGGTACTCAGTTATTAGAGGGCGAAGATATACCCTTTGAGGAAATTTTCTGGCATTTGGATTTACAAGCTTTGATTGCTGGACAGTGGCAATATCGCAAGCCTAAAGACCAATCTCGTGAAGAGTATGATGGGTTTTTAGCTGAGAAAGTTTATCCGATTTTGGAGGGATGGAAACAGCGGATTGTTAATGAGAAGTTGTTACATCCACAGGTGGTTTATGGGTATTTTCCTTGTCAGTCTGAGGGTAATTCTTTGCACCTTTACGATCCGGCTAACCCCCCCAATCCCCCCTTGGTAAGGGGGGGCAATGATGTAAATAATCCCTTGTTAACGGAGGGCGCTGATCTAACTAATTCCCCCTTGTTAACGGGGGGCAATGATGTAAATAATCCCTTGTTAATGGGGGGCGATGATCTAACTAATTCCCCCTTGTCAACGGGGGGCAATGTAACTAACCCCCCCTTACCAAGGCGGGGCGAAGAGGGGGTTATTACAACCTTTACTTTCCCTCGGCAAAAGTCGGGTCGGCGGTTGTGTATTGCTGACTTTTTTGCACCGAAAGAATCGGGTAAAATTGATGTATTTCCGATGCAGGCGGTGACGGTTGGACACATTGCTACGGAGTTCGCACAAAAGCTATTTGCCGATAATCAATATACCGATTATCTGTATTTTCATGGGTTAGCAGTTCAGACGGCGGAAGCAATAGCTGAATGGACTCATGCGCGAATTCGCCGCGAGTTAGGTTTTGGGAGTGAAGAACCGGAGAATATTCGGGATATGTTAGCTCAAAGATATCGCGGATCGCGGTATAGTTTTGGTTATCCGGCTTGTCCTGATATGTCGGATCAGTATAAACAATTGGAGTTGTTAGGAAGCGATCGCATCAATCTTTATATGGATGAAAGCGAACAACTTTATCCCGAACAATCGACAACTGCCATCATCACCTATCACCCAGCAGCTAAGTATTTCACTGCTTAACGCGAGTTCGATGGAGTGCGATCGCCTAACTGAGGCTGTAATTGAATAGGCGATGCCTGCGGCTGGCTAGGCCTGGGTCACTATTCAGTTGCGGTAAACGAGCGATCGCTAATCTATCAAATATAGCAACCGCCACAACGGTTAGGACATTCTCGATCGCCCAAACCATTTCTGTTATTGCATTTTCCTCCTGCCTCCTATCTCCTGCCTCCTATCTCCTGCTTCCTGCTTCCTGCCTCCTGTCTTCTGTCTTCTGCCACCTGCCACCTGCCTCTTGCCTCCTGCCTCCTGCTATATTTCCCACAAACATTCACACAATGCCTCAAGTCTCAATCCAAACCTTAATATCAGCAGCAAAATTAGGAAATCAAATCATCAGCTTTCCCACTGATACTGTACCCGCCCTAGCAGTTCGCCCCGAAGCTAGCGAACTAATTTTCACTACCAAAAAACGCGATCGCGAAAAACCTCTAATTTTAATGGGTGCAACCCCAGAACATCTTTGGCCCTACATCACCGGCACCCCAGAACAACTTCAAATATGGCAACAAATCGCCGCCTCCCACTGGCCCGGAGCCCTAACCCTTGTCCTCCCAGCCTCCCCCAAAGTACCTCCAGCCATGAACCCCACAGACCCCACCACCATCGGCCTCAGAGTCCCTAACCTCGCGATCGCCCAAAAAATCCTACAACAGACAGGGCCCTTAGCCACCACCAGCGCCAACTTATCAGGTCAACCACCCCTAGAAACAGCCGCCGAAATTCAACAAAATTTCCCAGAAGTCTTAACCCTAGAGGCTTCTGAACTAAAAACAACCACAACAGCATCCGGTTTACCCTCCACAGTGGCCAAATGGAGTGGGAATAGCTGGGAAATCTTGCGGCAAGGCGCGGTAGAGTTAAAAGGCTGACGGGGTGACAACCCCGTCAAAAGCTTGATAAAATAAAGGACATAGCCTTCAAACCCCTATGAAAAAATGGGAGCTTATTGGGCCTAATTTTCATCAATTCCGCAATAGTCGCATGGCAAAACTCCATTCCTACTACCCACAACTGACCATATAATCCTATCCAAAAACTACTATGACGGCGTTGCGATCGCCTCGACTCAATCAGGCGACCGATGTATTTCTGAATTCCCTTTAGCTTGAACTTACGTCCCTGTAAAATAGCGCAACTGTAAGCCAAAGCTATCAATAAAATTAAACTTTTTAGGCGGTCGTCACAAGCGTAGCTTTTTTCAAGATTATAGCCTCCTGTTTTAACGGTAAAGCTCTCTTGTCCCAAATCAGGCTAATCATAAACACATTTTTATCTCGCCACTGGGTTCTATCAATGGCGACCTTCAACTCTTGTTTCTTTTTAAATTGAGTTCTCAAGATATATTTAATCAGAGGAAACCACAGCTTTTCAATCTTGAGGATAGGTAGCTTGAGGAATCGTTGAACAGAACGTCGTCGGCTCTCAAACATGATGGGGTATGGCATCAATGTCGCCAATAACTCAATACTCACTTGTTTACGGATTTGGAGCAGGAAAACTAAAATTGTCAGAGTCAAGTATTCGGCTTTCTTGAGCTGCTGTTGGAAACAAATTTGGTAAAATGGAGGTAACATTTTTAATAGATGGGGCGACTTTACAATACTGACCCCATCTTTTTTTACCATAAATCGGTCAAAACCCTGTCAGTTAGGGGTTTTGATGGGGTTGTCACCCCGTCAGATAATACATTTTTGTAGTACGAATGTCAAGGTGTAGACTTCCTAGTAGTATCCCGATACTATAGGAAAACAGAAAAATACCTCTCCTCCTCTCCCGAAGGCTCAATCAATAGATACACCCTGATTAATCAACTTTGACCCTTTGCAGCTAGGTTTTGTATCACAACAAAGTTTTAAAATCATCCTGAAACATCCTCCCTCCTAACGGAGATTAAATGAGTAGATGCACCCTGATTAATGAACCCTAACCAATTGCGGTCAGGGTTTTTTTATTTGTTTCCCAAAAAGTTTTAACAATCATCCGGAAACATCCCCCCTCCTACCGGAGACTATATTAGTAGATGCACCCTGATGGATGAACCCTAACCAATTGCGGCTAGGGTTTTTTATTTGCCTCCCAGTAAGTTTTAAAAATCACCATGAAATATCCCCCTCCAAGCGCTGATGTCGAGTTAGACTTACAACTGAAAAAGGGAATTATTCGGACTATTCGTGATATTGCGATCGCCAAATTTTAGCAAATTCCAGAATCATCAAAAATCATGAGGTTTTAGCTGCCATACTGACTTTCTCCTTTCCGAATTTTTGTAACCTTTGTTTAACAACTTCTATGTTTCTGAAACCAGTTTCGTGCAAATTTACAATAACTCTGGCTCCATTAATGCACAAATTCCCTGACAGAAGATTCTAGATTTTGGATACTTTAACCCAAAATCTAAAATCGAATAGCGCTGGAAATGCCTAGCGAGAAAAGGTGCGGTTGCGCCACTTGTTTAACTTAGCTTCGCCAATTCCAGCCACAGTTTGCAATTGAGCTAGCTGTTCTTGCAAAGTCTTAATAGTATTGACTTGTTCTTGAGACTGCCGCTGTAAAGCTTGATAAGTTGTCAGTGATATGTTATTACTTGCCTGACTTTTTAGATGCCACAACTCTGTGATTTGAGCTTGCAAAGATGCGATCGCTGCTACCTGTTCTTGAGACTGTCGCTGTAAAGTTTCGTAACTTTCTAACGGTACGCTATCTCTAACTTGATTTTCCAGCTTTTGCAACTCTGCAACTTGAGCCTGCAAAGATGCGATCGCTGCTACCTGTTCTTGAGATTCCTTCTGTAAAGTTTGGTGACTTTCTAAAGGTACGCTATCTCTAGATTGAGCTTCCAGATGACTTTGCAACTCTGCAACTTGAGCTTGCAAAGATGCGATCGCTGCTACCTGTTCTTGAGATTCCTTCTGTAAAGTTTGGTGACTTTCTAAAGGTACGCTATCTCTAGATTGAGCTTCCAGATGACTTTGCAACTCTGTAACTTGAGCCTGCAAAGATGCGATCGCTGCTACCTGCTCTTGAGATTCCCTCTGTAAAGTTTCGTAACTTTCTAAAGGTACGCTCTCTCTAACTTGATTTTCCAGCTTTTGCAACTCTGCAACTTGAGCCTGCAAAGATGCGATCGCTGCTACCTGCTCTTGAGATTCCCTCTGTAAAGTTTCGTAACTTTCTAAAGGTACGCTCTCTCTAACTTGATTTTCCAGCTTTTGCAACTCTGCAACTTGAGCCTGCAAAGATGCGATCGCTGCTACCTGCTCTTGAGATTGCTTTTGCAAAGCTTCGTAACTTTCTAGCAATTCCTTTGACTGTGCAACAGAATTTTCTGGGGACTCAGCCGTTCCACTCTCGTGACTTTGGCCCTCAGTTGTTTCATCTTTCAATTTTGAAACCTGTTTCGGAGATCCCGAACCATGTTGCAAGGAAAAAGTTAACTCTGCTCCATTGCTAGACTTGAGCAACTCGCTTCGAGCTATGCGCTCGAATAGCTCAGATTTTGATATGCCCAGCTTTTCTGCGATCACAGTCAAGCGATTAGCCCCTGTCGGTGTCAGCGAGACTCCGACCTTGACTTTGCTCTCTAAATATGTACTAACAACATTTCGTTTGTTTTTTGGCATTGGCCTTTTCCTTTGCCAATCTACACAAATTAGTGTAGTGGCTTAAATGTGTCCTCTAAATCTTATTATTTATTAAATTCTGTATTTGAGAGCATTTTTAATTCGATCTCGTAATATTGAGTTTAACTTTACAGTTCGCCCTTGCTGCATAACTGCAACAGGAAAACATCACCTATTTCTGCTAAAGAAACGGCTTCTGAAAGTAGAGAAGCGAGCGTAAGTCACTCTATAAACCCGCTTAGTGCAGCGCACCTTGGCGTTCTCATCAAATGTGGTAAATTTCTCTACCAAATTTTTTGTTTTTCAGCTTATGCCTACAAGCAATCTGAGAAATTTTTTAGTCTTTGAATGAGAAATAGGGAAAAGTTTTTAGCAAAAGATTTTGAAATTTCGTTTGCTTTTACCCTTTCACGTTCTTTTTATACAATGCACTGAAGGCTGATGATATTAAGAATTATCACAATAAATTAAGTTCCGAATTGATTGGCTAAAGTCCTTACCAATAAAGGATTTGAATATACTAATGCTACCAAGATTTGTTACAAACAATAATAATTCTACTTGTTTTAGAGGTTTTCGTATTTCTTTATAATTAGCATAAAACCTATGGCAGGTAATAATTTTGTCGATTCTATTGTTCTCAGACAAAAGTTCCTACTATAAATATTTGTATAGATATGTCAAAATTACCTCAATGAAACTATCTCAAGTTGGTGCAAGAATGTCACGATGCCTGCGGCTGGCTGCGCCCGCAAATGTTAGGAGTATGTAAAGAATTGTTGCAAAATTAAGGGTGTGGACTGGCGATCGTTGAGCTACTAATGCTGAGTTTGAGAGCTTAGGCGTACAGTAGGAAGAGAACCTACGTAATTACTGGGATTTATTTGTAGTTACTATCCCACAAAAATTTGCGGAAAATAAACTGTAAAAAAGAAATAGATCGATACTCTCTCTTTGCAAATTGGTCAGCAGCCTCACAAGATCATAAAGCGGACGGATAATTAGTGCCTATTTTTGAAAGTAAATTTTATAACTCCCCTAGCGATAGCGAGTCGCTCTACAAGTCACCTAGTTTATGGCACGATGAAAAAAGAACCTAAATATTAAACTTGAACAAAAGTAAACTTTGGAAAAGTTTAAATAAGTTCTATGAAGCAAACTGATTAAATCAGGACGCTCTCGCTATAGCATTGAAAGTTGCGACGCAAGTTGCTTAGGATTGCAGGGGGCTAACCATCGTGATGGAGCTGGAATGTTTACCTTATGGTGCAGGTCATGCAGAGGATGGCCTCTGTTTGCTGGTGCGAATGGGGCAGCACCGGATTTTACTAGACTGCGGCCTAAAGGACATTTCACCGCTAATATCTTCAGAAAAATCCCTGCCAGCGGACTTAGTTTTTTGTACCCATGCCCACCCAGACCATGCTAGAGGTTTGCTAGCACTCCACCAGTCTTTCCCGCAATTGCCGATTTACGCCAGCGAGGTGACAACCCAACTCCTAGCCTTGAATTGGCCAGAGTTGGCAGCTAGCGAGCACCCACGGTTTTGTCAGGCCTTGCCTTGGCACTCTCCAGTTGAACTCCGCAGAGGTCTAGGGGTGCAGTTGTTCCCCTCCGGGCACCTACCAGGAGCAGCGGCAATATTGCTGACCTATGCGGCTCCGCACCGCACCTACTCCCTGGTTTACACGGGAGATTTTTTTCTATCTAATTCTCGCTTAGTTGAAGGATTGCCCTTGGGAGACCTCCGAGGACTCAAGCCAGACGTACTGATTCTCGAAGGTAGTTATGGCACGGCGCGTCATCCCCACCGCCGCCAATTGGAAAATCAGCTAGCAGAGCGCATCCACCGCGCGATCGCAGATGGTTACTCGGTACTTCTACCTACATCAACTCTCGGACTTGGGCAAGAATTGCTGATGCTACTACGGAGTCATCACTACTTCACTGGCAGAGACTTAGATATCTGGGTTGATGGGGCCGTTGCCCAAGGTTGCGACGCTTACCTGGAACTTTTACCCCATTTTCCTACAGCCGTTCAGAATTTTGCCCAACATCAACCCCTATTTTGGGACGAACGGGTGCGTCCTCGCCTACGCCGCTTGTCTCCAGAACAGCGCGGTATTCTCGGTAAAGCACCCTGCATTATCATCACTGACGAAACAGCGGATTTAAGTCTCTACGTTACTAAGCAAAATGGCCCTTGGATATTGCTGCTACCTCAAAAGCCGGGATACCCGCCGAAAGGGTGGCCGGAAACCTTACAGGGGTCGGGACTTCGTAGTGTAGAAAGCTATCTACTCGCGGAGCATTCTGATGGCCCCGGCACTACGCAGCTTATTCACAATTTGCGCCCTCAGCATATAATTTTCGTTCACGGCTCCCCAACTTATTTAGCTGATTTGGCGAACTTGGATGAGTTGCGGAACCGTTACCAGTTGCATACTCCAGCGGCGGGTACGTTGGTAGAGTTGCCGATTGGCGAGACATTTTTGCAACCTGCGATGCCAGAAACTCACTATGAAGGGGAGTTGGCGGAGATGGGGACGGAGGTAGCAATTAGTTTACCGAATACTATTGCCTCCGATCCGCGCTGGTCAAATTTTGCGGATACGGGTTTGGTAGAGGCCCGTTGGCAGGGTGAGGAGTTAGTATTGCGCGGGCTCTCGCAGCGGGAATTGATTAGTATTGGTAGCGATCGCCCTTTGCCGGTAGAGTTAGAATGTTGCGGCAATTGTCAGCACTTCCGAGGACAGCGTTGTTGGAGTCCTCTATCGCCTTTGTTTGGCTTTAAGGTTACGCCTGATGGGTTTTGTCCCGTTTTTGAATCGATTCATACTTCCGATCCGTCTAGTGATGAGCAATCGCTTTAAGAGGATTAGTATAAGCTTGCCATCTGTTGTATGACAGACCACGCAGGGAGTCATAAGTAGAAGGAAGAAGGAAGAAGGAAGAAGGAAGAAGGAAAAAGGAAGAATGTTTATACACTCAGCTTTTTAGCCATCCCGATCTTATGTTTAATTAGGTGGATTTACTGATCATGTCCGGTTAAATACTTGCCATTTTAAATACTTGTCATTGCGAGCCAAGCGCAGCGCTTGGCTCGCAATGACAGATCGTAAGTAATTTGCCGGACAGGATATCAAAGTGCAACTGCGAAATTAAAAAGTTTTGAAACATTGTTTTAGCTGTTGGGCGAGGACTTGAACGTGGGGCGATCTGAGCATGGTTAAGTGATTTCCAGGTACTTTAATAACTTCTACTTTGTCGTTAGTTAGTTCGCTCCATCCAAGGGTAAAATCCCGATCGTCTGTACTTGTTTGTGCAGTCGATCGCACGAGAGTAATCTTATTATAGTAAGTTTCCGGGGCGTAAGCCAGAGTTGCTTTGCTGTTAGCTTTAAACACAGCAAATATCGGTTTAATAACTTTATTTAGTTTAACAATTCTAGAGGCGAAACTTTCATCGAAAAAGTTATCAGAAGCAGCCAGCAGACGAAAATAATCTAATAGAAAAGGCCAAACCGATCGCAGCGCTATTGTGAATAGAAACTTACAGCCATCCCAAAAGGAAATTTGATTTGAGGGAATTGGTGCTAAAGTGTCGAGTACCGCCAGCAAAGCCACGCGATCGCCCGATTTTTGCAACTGTTGAGCCATCTCAAAAGCAACTAAACCTCCAAATGACCAACCTCCTAAAAAATACGGCCCTTGCGGCTGCACTTCACGCAGTGCGGCGATATAAAAAGCCGCCATATCTTCAATGCTAGTTAAGGGAGAACATTCTCCGTCAATGCCTTGCGGTTGCAGCGCATAAAACGGTTGGTCTGTTCCTAACTCTGCTGCTAATTTATAATAAGGGAAAACTACACCGAAGATAGGATGGACGCAAAAGAATGGCGGATTTGAACCTTGAGAATTAATGGCAACTAAAGGCGAATTTGGTAAAGAATTTTTGCCTGCATTTAGGCAATTTGCTAAAGTTTCAATAGTGGAATTTATGAATAATGAAGATAGCGGTAAATCCTGCTGCAATAGGCGCTGATTTCCCGATGAATCGTTGCAGGCGATCGCGGCGGTTTCTTGCACTCCCGGATGCTGTCTCAATACTGCTTCAATTTCGCCCAATTCGATGCGAAAACCCCGCACTTTTACCTGTTCGTCAATGCGGCATAAGAATTCGATGTTGCCGTCGGGAAGGTAGCGAGCTAAATCACCAGTTTTATAAATTTGCGCTCCTTCTTTATCGCTAAAAGGATTAGGAATAAAGCGCTGTCGTGTTAAGTGCGATCGGTTGAGATATCCTCTAGCCACTCCCAAGCCGCTGACGTGGAGTTCGCCCGGAATGCCGATGGGTACTGGCTGCAAATTTTGGTCTAAAATATAGATTTGAGTATGAAGAATTGGGCGACCAATCGACACTTTTTGATGTTCGTTAAGTTCGGCAATACTTGACCAGACAGTAGCTTCGGTAGGGCCGTAAGCATTAAAAAACTGGCGGTTTTTAGCCCAGAGTGTAACAAGATACTGCGAACAAGATTCGCCTGCAACGATCAGAGTTTGGAGTGCGGGAAGTTCTGCTTTTGGCAATAGTTTTAAAACAGCGGGTGGAAGGGTGACGTGGCTAATAGCATTGTCGTCCAAAAATTGGATTAAAGGCTTTCCGGGTAATAGAGCTTCTTTGGTTGCTAAGTAAAGCCTTGATCCCGATCTCAGTGCCATAACTATTTCAAAGATTGAGGCATCAAAACTGAGAGATGCAAATTGCAAAACGCGGTGATTGGGCTGCAATTTAAAAGTTTCTATTTGAGCATCAGCTAAATTTGACAGTCCTTTATGTTCGATTAAAACGCCTTTTGGTTTTCCTGTTGAACCTGAAGTATAGATAACGTAAGCGAGGTTTTTAGGAGTTACATTGCTAATTGGATTTTGTTGGCTTTCTCGCGCGATCGCATCCCGATCTCGATCGAGGCAAACTACAGTTAGATTGGGGATTTGGCAATCTGGTTGCGCTTTGGCGGTAAAGCGGGTTAAGTGCTGTTGAGTAGTTAGCAAGATGGATATGCCAGCATCCTCTAACATGAAGTTAAGCCGTTCTTGGGGATAATTTGGATCTAAAGGTAGATAGGCTCCGCCTGCTTTGAGAATGCCTAACAATCCTGCGATCGCATCTAGAGAGCGAGCGATACAAATGCCTACTAAAACTTCCGGCTTAACTCCCCTTTGCTGTAAATAATGCGCGATTTTGTTGGCTTTTTTATTAAGTTCGCGGTAGGTTAAATATTGGTTTTCAAAGACTGCCGCGATCGCGTCTGGCGATCGCTCTACTTGGATCTCAAATAACTGATGGAAACACAGTTTAATTTTACTCGATTTTCGCTCTTCCTCTTGACAAATAGAGGTAATATTGGGTTCTATTTTAGATAGATTATTAAATTCTACAAGTATTTGGTTTCGCTCGGCTGGCGTGAGAATTTGCAAGTCAGAAAGCCGCTGTTTGGGATTGGCAACAATGCTTTCTAATAGCGTTTGAAAATGATTTAGCATTCGGGCGATCGTCGCGCTGTCAAATAAATCCGTACTGTAGGTTATTTGCCCTTTAATACCTGCCAAATCCTCCCACAAATTAAACTCTAAATCGAGCTTAGCAGTACCCGCATCAAAGTCAATCGAGCTCCAAGTTAGTTCCGGCAATTCTAGCGCTGCTGTGGGCGTATTTTGCAGGCTAAAACTAATTTGAAATAAAGGATTGCGGCTCAAATCGCGATCTGGGTGTAGTGCTTCTACTAGCTTCTCAAAAGGCAAATCCTGGTGCGCCCAAGCTGCTACTGTCACCTCTTTAGTCCAACTCAAAAGTTCCTGAAAAGTGGGGTTTCCCAACAAATCGACACGCAAAACTAAAGTATTGACAAAAAATCCAATTAGCCCTTCTAATTCCGTGCGGTTGCGGTTGGCGATCGGCGTTCCTATTGCAATATTTTCTTGCCCGGTGTAGTGGTAAAGTAGGGTTTGAAAGGCTGCCAGTAAAGTTACAAATAAAGTCGCGTTTTCTTGCTTGCTTAATGAGTTTAGCTGCTCGCTCAAAAGCGACGACAGCGTTAGAAATTGTCGAGCGCCGCAGTAGGTGGGAACGGGCGGCCTGGGGTGCGCGATCGGCAAATTTAGGAGGTCAATTTCTTTTAAATGTTGCCGCCAATAAGTTAGCTGAGTTTCTAATACTTCACCCTGCAACCATTGGTGCTGCCATTCTGCAAAGTCGGCGTATTGAAGGGGGAGTTCAGGCAGCGAATACAGCTCGTTTTTTGCAAAATTTTTGTACAGCGATGTTAGTTCCCGAATTAACACCGCGATCGACCAACCATCAGCAATAATGTGATGGAAATTCAGCAAGAGTACATATTCTGCTGTCCCCAATTGCAACAGCTTTACTCTTAACAGCGGGCCTTTTTCTAAATCGAATGGTAGCTGCGATTCTGCAATTGCCCGTTGCTTTACGGTAGTTTCTTGCTGAGTTAGCGGTAAATTTTGTAAGTCAATTTTGGGAAGAGATACCGTTAATTCTGAGGCAATAATTTGCGACAATTGCCCTTCTACCATTGCAAAAGTTGTGCGTAAAATTTCGTGGCGGCGGACAATTTTGTTGAATGCTTGTTCTAAGGCGATTAAGTTGAGGAAACCTGTTAAGCGGAGTGCGGTTGAGACATTGTAGAAAGGATTGCCAGGAGCTAATTGATTGAGGAACCAAAGCCGCTGCTGGGCAAAAGATGCGGGGAAGACTAATACTTCTGTTTCTTCGGGAAGATTAAGCTTTTCTTTACCAGCCGGGAGGGAATTGTCGGAAAGATAGTTAGTCATATCAAATTATCAGGCAAGCCTCAAAGGAAAGCGTGTACAAAGTAGCTTCTAAATATTACATAGAGAAAATTTCATCTCTTTCATTAAAATCTTTACCAAGGCAATACTAGACTATAACTCGTTTCGATATGCTGCTTCATGCCGAGGTCGGTAACATTCACAAGATGTGTAAAAAACACATCAACATCATCTATCGCTTTAGCCGTAAGCCGAACTTTTCCGGTTGCTGTTTGAGTCCAAGAAAGCGCGGGAATAGCAAAACCATGTGCAAAACTGTGCCGCACTCTTAAAATCTCATTGAGCTTCTGCCGAACGGCTAATCCGCTCAAGCTTCTTGCAGACCAAATCCAATCGCCAATAGGATCGTAACCAGTGTTTTGAATCAGAAGGTTTCGCGTGTTCTCCGCGTTTGGTGTATTAAATCTTTCAAGTGCGCGTTCCGCCGCATCTCTAGCAATAGAATGTACGGCATGAAATTTGGGATCTAAAGGATTTGCAGTTGCAGCGAAAAAATTGCGAACGAGTTCGTTTATGTAAGCATCCCATACAGCAACAAATGCAGCTAGAGCGGAGTGATAGTAGACTTGAGTTTGACTGCGCGATATTGGTTGCAAGCGGGGATCTGTAGCTGTTTCGCGAAGTGTTCTAGCCGTGTTGGACGCTGTTTTGTACTTCAATGCTGCTGGTGACGGCACGGCGATTTCCTAAAGACAATTCACGAACTGTTCGAGTGCATACCGGTATTTTTCCAGTGGGCCTGGATTCAATTGCACGCGCTCACCTGCGATGTTCTTTGGACCCGGTTTTAACTTATGTAAGGGTGTACCAGTTGTAGCAGCGACAACACAGGCACTGTGATAATCGGGGATTTCAATAAAGGTGTTACTTGGGGATTCTTTGGGGTTTGCAAAAATATGACGATGATTCCTGTATATATCATCCATCGTCTGCTTAATAGTTTTATTTACAGCTTTAAATGCCTTGCTCGCTTTTCCTTCGTACAAAGTCATCCGGTTGCTCACAAATGTATGTAACTTTGGTACAGGTACACCATCTTCCTTGGCACGTTTTCCAAAGCTGATTCGTGCGTATGGTGCTGTATGTTGATCGGTGATACTATAGAGGAGTGCAACGACATTCTCTATGGCACGACGGGAACTGTCATCGGCTGTAAATGGCACAACAACGCCATCTGCCGCAACTAAAGCAAGCTGTGTATAGATCGCAAAACTAGGGTTACAGTCAATGACGAAGAGAGTGTCTCGATCCCCACTTTGTTTGCGAAGAGCAACTGTCAAATCCTGTACCCAAGTTAGCACCTGTTTCCAAGCATCAATTGGGATCGAAAGTTGGGATGTCTGTCGGATTGCTTCAGAGATTATTTCGAGGAGATTGTCCCCACATACTAGCCTCAAATTTTCTGGTATGTTCGGATTGAATTGTTTAGGTTCACACAGGTAGGGTGATACGTCTTCAATCATTTTAAAAGGGGAGTTCAGGCGTGCTTCAAGGTATCCCGCTACCGTCGCACGCGGAGTCTTAGTGTTTAAAGAACGTATTGCCTCTGGGCTAGTGAGATACCCACCAAATAGAGTTTCTGAAACATTCGCTTGCGGACATAGATCAATTACGTAGACATCAGAATCAGGGTGACGGTGAGCATATTCAGAAGCAGCGACAAAGCAAAGGAAGCTCTTGCCGACACCACCTTTATTGTTCCAGAAAGCGTATGAACTCATTGGGTGTATTTTTTTTAAAGGACAATAGAGTTTTCATCCTCTGTCTTTGCTTTCTTGGTTGAGGGAGGATAATTTGAGCCTGCGGCTCTCGCGAGAGACGGGAACTAAGGCTGGTACTTTAATTTTAGCACTGCTGTCCTTTAAACTATCAACAATTTTAGACAATTCTGCAATTGTCGGCGCTTCAAATACGCAGCGCAAAGGCAACTCGACCCCGCAAGCATCCCGCACTCTAGAAACAAGCTGAGTTGCTAACAGCGAATGGCCGCCTAATTCAAAGAAGTTGTCGCGAATACCCGCTCGTTTTATTCCCAAAATTTCTAGCCAAATTCTCACTAAAACTTCCTCAGTTGGAGTTTGCGGTGCGGCATAACTTCCAGCCCATTCTAACTTAACAGGTTCCGGTGTAGGTAAGGCACGCCGATCGACCTTTCCATTCGGTGTCAACGGCAGCGATTCCAGCACGGCAAAAGCTGCTGGAATCATATATTCCGGCAGCTTTTCTGCTAAGTAAGCTTGCAGTTGGGGCACTAATTTACGGGCGGCTTTAGCTTGCAGGGGGTTGTTAGCATAAGAGTGCCAAGGGCGCGGGCGATCGCCTGTTTCTTCTACCGTAAAATCTCTCTCTTCTCCCCCTACAAATACTACATCATAGCAGCCTTTATTGCTAGGATTAGACCAATTAATATTAACTGTATATGGTACATCCAAAGCATACCATGTTTCCGGTTCTATTCCTAAATTAGGAAGTTCTTGTAAAGCTTTTTGCAACTGAATTGCTGTTTTAAATTTATCCGAATTAAACAGCCACTCTGCCGCCTGAACCGCTGCTGCAACTCGCGCATTTGGCACATTGGCAATCTTTAAAATATCCGGTTTATTTTCAACTAAAATCTGGCGCACTTTTGCCGCCGTCAAATCTTTATTTTGAGAAGACCAGTTCATCCATATCTCTTTTTCCTCTCCCCTTCCCCCCCTTACCAAGGGGGGGACTGAGGGGGGGTTTGCGGAATCTATTTCACCTGCCAGATGAAGAATCACATTATAACGAAACTGAGTTAACTCATTGTGAAATGTACCGCGCAGCAGTTGAATTTCTACGTCGCTGATTTGCGGAAATTGGTGCTTTAATGCCCTAAAAAAATCTGGGTCAATGACTAATTCTGTTTCTTGGAAAATCTGCATTTGTACCCGCTGCTGCAACTGTTCGATAGTTGCAGAAGGGGGCGATCGATACAATTCCACAGCCGCATGAAAAGCTGCCAATAAAGGCAAGTTTCGCACGTCGCCGATGAAAATGCTACCGCCAGGAGCCACTGCTTTTACAGCACCTTCTAATACCTGTAAAAGATAGTCAAGGCTGGGAAAATACTGCACTACAGAATTGAGAACTACCATATCAAATGTTGCTGCTTCTATGCCATCAAAATCGGTCGCCATTTTTGGCAACAGCGTTACATTCGCCAAGTCGCGATCGCGCAAATGCTGCTGAATGTAATCAATCGACTGCGGCGAAAAGTCCGTACCCCAATACTGGGTGCAGTGCGGGGCAATTTGGAACAGCAGCAAGCCGGTACCGCAGCCAATTTCTAATACTCGATCTGGCTGTAATTTCAAAATTTGGGCGGCTTGATTATTTGCCCACTCGCGTATTTGTTCAGGCGCGATCGCCTCCCCGGTATAACTGCTATTCCAGCCTGTAATATTGAACGTTGGATCTGTGCCGCTAGCAGGTTGTTTATAAGTTTCACCATACAGCATTTGCCACTGCAAAACTTGCTCCGCCTGCAATTGCTGAATATCCGTTTCTTCGGCAAGATTGCATTCAGGATTCAGGGCAACATAAGCAACTAAACGTTTTTCTCCCTCCCCATCTTGGGAAGCCATGACTACAGTTTGCTGCACCGCTGGATGCTGAGCTAAGACTGATTCAATTTCTCCTAATTCGATGCGGAAACCCCGAATTTGTACTTGTTCGTCGAGGCGACCTAAAAACTCCAGATTGCCATCATTTCGGTAGCGAACTAAGTCACCTGTTTTGTATAGTTGGGAATGTTCTCTTGGCTGTTTTAACTCAGACTGGATAGTAAAAGGATTGGGAATAAATTTTTCTTGAGTTAATTCTGGTCGGTTGAGATAGCCCCTAGCAACTCCGCAGCCGCCGAGGTACAATTCGCCAGCAACACCAACGGGTACGGGCTGCAAATACTTGTCCAATACATACACTTGAACGTTAGCGATCGCGCGTCCGATATCGGGTGCTGTATCCGCTTGCTCCCTAACAGGAATTGTGCCGGATGTTGCCACAACAGTAGTCTCAGTTGGGCCGTAATTATTCACTACTTTAAAAGGATGCCTCGCTGAAGGATACTGGCGGAGTTTGTCGCCTCCTGTTAGCAAAATTCGCAAAGCAGAATCAGCAGGCCAATCTAATAGCAAAACTTGTTCGGCTAAAGGTGTTGGCAAAAAGCTAACACTGATTTCATTTGATAGCAGCCATTCCTGCAACCGATCCGGCGATCGCCTAATGTCATCATCAGCAAAATAAATACTAGCCCCCGCAGCCAAATAAGGCCAGATTTCCCACCCGAAAGCATCGAAAGCAATCCCGGCAACCTGGGAGGCGCGATCGCACGCCGAAATTGCAAACTCTTGCTGATGCCAAAAAATCAGATTTAACAAGCTACAATGCTCGATTTGCACTCCTTTCGGCTTGCCAGTGGAACCGGATGTATAGATGACGCAAGCCAGATTTTCTGCTGCAACTGGGGCGATCGCACAATCGGGATTTTCTCGATCGCTACTCTCCCCACTCTTATCCAAATCAACCACAATCGGATTGTAAGTTTCTCCGCTTTCACTACGACTTTCGCTATTAGCTTGGAGTTTAAACCCCTGGTGGGTAAGCACTACGGGGACACGAGCATCTTCTAACATCAAGTTCAAGCGATCGCGCGGATAAGTCGGATCTAAAGGCAAGTAAGCTCCTCCCGCTTTCAGAATGCCCAGCATCCCGACGATCGCATCAGGCGATCGCTCTACGCAAATCCCCACCAAAACTTCCGCACCCACCCCGATTTTTTGCAAATAATGCGCTAATTTGTTGCTGCGAATATTTAGCTCTCGATAGGAAATCTTTTCCTCTCCAAATACCAAAGCTATAGCATCGGGAGTTTGCTCTGCTTGAATTTCAAATAACTGGTGAAGGCATAAACCTTTTGGATAATTAATTTGATTTTTATTCCATTTAACTAACAGTAACTCTCGCTCAGCGTCGGTCAAAATCTCTAAATTTGCAATCTGTGCATCGGGATTAGCAACAATACTTGACAACACCATTTCAAAATGCCCTAGCATCCGCACAATAGTAGCTTCATCAAACAAATCCGCGCTGTAAATTACAAAACCGCTAATGCCATCGGCACAATCAACCCACAGCTTATTATCGGGCGATCGCTCCCACAAATGAAACTCCAAATCGAACCTAGCCGTCCCTGCATCCAACTGCTGCGGCCTCAAAGTCAATCCTGGCAATTCTAATTTGTCCGCAGGCGCATTTTGCAGCGCAAATACCACCTGAAATAAGGGATTTTGGTTCAAAGCGCGATCGGGATGCAGTTCCTCAACCAGCTTTTCAAATGGTACATCTTGGTGCGCGTAAGCTCCCAATGCCACTTCTTTTACCCTGTTTAAAAGCTCCCGAAAAGTTGGGTTTCCCGACAGATCGGTTCGCAGCACCAAACTGTTGACAAAGAATCCAATTAAGGATTCAATTTCACTGCGGTTACGGTTAGCGATCGGAGTTCCAACTGCAATATCAGGCTGCTGCGAATAGCGGAAAAGTAGCGTTTGAAAAGCCGCCAGCAACGTCATAAATAACGTCACTCCTTCGCGCTGGCTGAAAGCTTCTAAAGCCTCGCTTAATTGTTTTGGTAGTTGCAAAAATAGCCGTTTTCCCCGGTAACTTTGCACCGCAGGCCGGGGTCGATCGGTCTGCAAATTCAACATAGAAATACCCTCTAACTGCCGCCGCCAATAAGTTAATTGAGTTTCTAAAACATCACCTTGCAGCCGATCGCGCTGCCACCCTGCAAAATCAGCATACTGAATAGATAATTCCCGTAAAGGCGAAGATTTTTTACTAGCAAAAGCCGGATAAAGCGCCCCCAATTCCTGAACCAGCACCCCGATCGACCACCCATCAGATACAATGTGGTGCATATTCAGTATCAGCAAATATTCAGTTGCATCTAACTGCAATAAAGTTACTCGCAGCAGCGGGCAGACTGATAAATTAAAAGGTCGCTGCGCCTCCTCAGTTATCAACCGTTGGGCCTCAATTTCTCGTTTGGCTGACGGCAAATTTCGCAAATCCAAAAGAGCGATCGGCACATTAACAGCCGCAGCTATCTTTTGAACTGGCTGCCCATTTACCACCGCAAAAGTCGTCCGTAAAGCTTCATGTCTGCACACAATTTCATCAAAACTTTGTTGCAGCGCCCCAAAATCAACCGCGCCCGTCATCCGCACCGCAGCCGGAACATTATAAAATGGATTATTCGGTACTAATTTATCCATAAACCACAGCCTCTGCTGTGCAAAAGAAAGCGGTATAATTCCTTCCCGCGAAACAGGTACTAGGTTGGTAGTAGTAGAATTAGCAGCTTTTAAAAGTGAAATAATTTCCGACTTTTTGTTCAATATTTCCGCCCGCATTTCCGCAGTCATAACTCCTTCAGGAGCATTGCAGCGCAGGGTTTCGCCCTCGATAAAAATATTAATATCCAGACTGCGAAGGCGCGATAGGAACTCAACCAACCCCTCCTTAACGGAATCTCCAACTTGTGGCGGTAAACTCGACATTTTCGGTTCTGGCATTTTGAGTTATCCTGCGATCGCATTGACCAATTAATAAAATAAATTTTCCAACCAGATAAATAATATTAAATTCGGTTAAATTAAGGCGCTACAGCTAAGGACAAGGCAGCGCCATGTCCATACAAATATAATGGGTAATTAACTAGACTTGATATCAAAGTTTATCTCACTCGTAGCCAATTTTGGTCTAACTTAAGTATGATCCTGTTGGACAAACCAACCAAAATTAGAGCGCAAGGTTTTAGCTTATGCCGTTCATGCCACTCAATTTTCTGCTTGTATGGCTGATGGGACTGCTGTCCTTCGGAATACTTGGTGGAGGTATCTACATTCTTTACGAATGGTACATCGGCGAACTTGTAGCCACGTCATACTTAGTTAGCGGAATCTTAATGGTTCTTTGGTCTTTTGGCGGTCGTTTTATTAGCTTACCGCTATTTCGTCGCCCCGGAACTGACGAACCTAAGCCAACGCGGACGGGTACGGTGCAGCGGTTAAAAAGACCAGATGGCACTGTTTTACAAGTAGAATTCTACGGCCCAGAAGACGGACAGCCGATTATTTTATCGCACGGTTGGGGGCCAAATAGTATGGTTTGGTATTACGTAAAACAGCAATTGAGCAATCGATTTCGAGTGATAGTTTGGGATTTGCCGGGACTAGGAAAATCCACTCGACCGAGAAACAGCGATTATTCCCTAGAAAAACTTGCCCGCGATCTTGAAGCCGTCGTTGCCATAGCCGGAGATAAACCTGTATTCCTGCTCGGACACAGCATGGGAGGCATGATTTCCCTAACATTTTGCCGCTTGTTTCCAGAACATCTCGGCCGCCGAGTAGCTGGTTTAATCCTGGTAGATACGACTTATACAAATCCCGTCAAAACCAGTATTTTTACCGGTTTGTTGCGTGCTTTGCAAAAGCCTTTGCTCGAACCAATACTGCGTATCGCCTCAATTCTTTCTCCGATTTTGTGGTTGATGACTTGGCAGAGTTATCTCAACGGTTCGCTATACCTCAGCGTAGAAATATCGGGATTTAAAGGCACAGAAACTCGCGGTCAATTAGACTTTTCAGCATTCTTGTCAGCCTTGGGTTCTCCCCGCGTTCTCGCGCTTGGCACGCTGGCAATGTTCAAATACGATGAAACAAAAACTTTGGCAGGAATTAGCGTTCCTGTGCTAGTTATCTGCGGCAATTCAGATATTGTTACTCTCCCGGCTGCTAGCCAGCGGATGAAAGCAGAATTACCGGAAGCAGAATTGATTACTTTAAAGCCGGGGGGACACATGGCATTGATGGAGAAGAACCAGCAGTTTGCGGAAGTTATTAGGGCTTTTTGTGCTTCGCGATCGTGATTTTTCGCTATAGTCACCCTCACTGATAAATCCTGCCCATCCATGAGAGTCATTTTTTATTGTGGGATGGGCCGGAGAACCCGTCCTAGTTATTTTTACAAATACCAAAAAATCGGTGTATTGCGTCAAAATTGCACATCTTCTCTAGCATCTACTGCCTGCTGTGAAACCTGTTGATTTTTCGCCGCCCAACAAACAGTCTCAATGTATTTTGCTAGACTTGCCGTTGTTGGGGACTCAAACAAATTTCTGACCGACAATTCTATTTGAAAAGCGTCTCGGATGCGGGAAATTAACTGAGTTGCCAGCAGCGAATGCCCGCCTAATTCAAAGAAATTATCGCAAACGCTCACTTGCTGTTTTCCCAAAACTTTAGCCCAAATTTGGGCAACTACTTCTTCAACTTCAGTCCGAGGCGCTCGATAATTCTCTTGGCTATCGCCTATTTCTGCATCTATCTTAAGTAACACCGCGCGATCGACTTTACCGTTAGGATTCAGGGGCAACGATTCCAAAACTCCCAAAGTTTTGGGAACCATATACCCAGGAAGTTTCTGTTTCAAAAATTCCCGCAAATTATCCGCTTGCAGTTGGTTAACTTGGAGTTGGTAATTAATGCTATCGATAACAATATAAGCAGCCAGATATTTGTCTCCAGAAATATTTTCTCTAACAATTACCGCCGCTGCTTTCACTCCTGGGTACTGATTGAGCATTGCTTCAATTTCTCCCAATTCGATTCTGTACCCGCGAATCTTTACCTGGCTGTCAATGCGACCTAAAAATTCGATATTTCCGTCGGGAAGGTAGCGGGCTAAATCGCCAGTTTTATAAAGTTTTGCATTCCTTAATTCTCCTAACTCAGAATTAGCAGTAAAAGGATTAGCAATAAATTTTTCTGCTGTTAAATCGGGACGGTTAAGATAGCACTCAGCGAGTCCATCGCCGCCGACGTGCAGTTCGCCCGGAATGCCGATCGGCACTGGTTGTAAATAGCTATCTAATATATAAATTTGCGTGTTTGCAATCGGCAAGCCGATGGGGACTGACGCTGCTTGTTTTGGTACACCTTGCAACTTGTAAAAAGTAGAAAATGTGGTGTTCTCTGTCGGGCCGTAAACGTGAATTAAATGTTCTGGCGGCCCTTTTTGGAGAACTTCTCGCACGCATTTCGGATCGGCAACTTCTCCTCCAAATAGCAAATACCTGAGCGAATTAAATGCTTGCGGAACACTTGCAGCCATTTTTTGGAACAAGGCAGTAGTTAAGAATAAAATAGTAATACCTTGTTGGCGAATTTCGGAAGCTAACTCCCGGGGTGAAAGCATTGTCTCTGTATTAATTATTACCACGTGAGCTCCGTTCAATAAAGCTCCCCAAATCTCAAATGTAGCTGCGTCAAATGATGTGTTTGAGACTTGAGCAACTTTATCGGCAGCTAATAGTTTTACGTAATTTGTATTAATTACTAGCCGATTTACCGCTTTGTGGGGAATAGCAACACCTTTGGGTTTTCCAGTTGAACCGGATGTGTAAATAAGGTAAGCTAGATTGTCTGAGGTTGCGGTGTTAGCCAGATTTGCCGTGCTTTCTTTAGCGAAAATTTCCCGATCGTCCAGACAGGCGATCGCGCCCTCAAATCCCGCAAAAATATCCGCCAACTTTGACTGTACTAGCAATACATTAACTCCGGCATCTGCTAACATAAAATTGAGGCGATCGCCAGGATAACTCGGATCTAAAGGCAAGTAAGCTCCCCCCGCTTTCAAAATGCCCAACATTCCGATAATTGTATCTGGCGATCGCGCAGCACAAATCCCCACTAAAACACCCGCGCCCACCCCCAATTTTTGCAAATAATGTGCTAGTTGATTGCTGCGATCGTTGACTTCTCGATAAGTGAATTGTTGGTCTGCAAAAGTCAGGGCGATCGCGCTAGAATTTTGCTCGACTATCGCCTCAAATAACTCGTGTACGCACTTATTTCTCGGATAATCTCTCCGAGTATTATTGCATTCAATTAACAGCCGTTGCCGTTCAGCTTCGCTCAACAGAGGCAAGTTAGCAATTCGCCGTTCTGGGTTAGCAATAATGCTTGACAAAAGTATCTTAAAATGTTCTAACATTCTGCTAATGGCAGCTCGATCGAATAAATCCGTGTTGTAGATTGCTGCGCCTCTAAAACTGTCCGCATACTGCCAATCTTTCCCATAGAAACTCCTGAAATTGTCCGCAGCATCCCACAAGTGAAATTCCAAATCGAAACGCGCTGTTTTTACTTCCAAATTGACATAACTCAACTTTAATCCGGGCAACTGTAGCTGCTGTGAAGGCGCATTTTGCAGGCTGAATACCACCTGAAACAGCGGGTTTTGATGCAAAGAACGCTCCGGCTGTAATTCTTCCACCAGTTGCTCAAAAGGCACATCTTGGCGGGCATAAGCAGACATTGTTACTTCCCGAACGCGGCTTAAAAGTTCTCGAAAAGTTGGGTTTCCCGATAAGTCAGTTCGCAGCACTAAAGTATTGACAAAAAAACCGATTAAGCCTTCAATTTCGCTGCGGTTGCGGTTAGCGATCGGTGTGCCAATCGCAATATCTGACTGCTGCGAATAGCGGTACAGTAATACTTGAAATGCTGCTAGTAAAGTCATAAATAAAGTCGCCCTTTCTCGCTGCGAAAGCGCTTTTAACTCGTTGCTCAAATGCGGCGGCAGCTCGAAAAATTCAGTAGCTCCCCGGTAGCTTTGTGCAGCTAATTTAGGTCGAGCGATCGGTAAATTTAACGCCTGAATACCTGTCAATTGCTGCCGCCAATAAACTAACTGAGTTTCTAATACTTCCCCCTGCAAACATTCGCGCTGCCATTCCGAAAAATCGGCATATTGCAGCGGCAATTCTGGCAGTTCAGAAGAGCGCTCGTCTACCAAAGTGGTATAGATAATTCCCAGTTCCCGAATCAACACTCCAAGCGACCAATCATCCGCAACAATATGATGTATATTTATTAATAAAATATGCTCGGTTTCCGACAAACAAATCAGCAGGCCCCGTAGCAGCGGCCCTGTTAATAAATCAAAAGGTTTCTCCGCCTCCAGTTCCGCTAATTTCATGGCTTCTGTTTCCCGTTTTTCTGCGGGTATCTTCTGCAAGTCGGATATATTGAAAACAAACTTTAAATTCGGAGAAATTACTTGTACAGGCTGCCCGTCTACCTCCGCAAAAGTTGTCCGCAAAACTTCATGCCTGCCCACAATTTGATCGAGCGCCCGTTCCAGACAATCCTGGTTGAGTACACCTGTTAAACGCAGTGCGGTTGTGACGTTGTAGAAATGATTGTTCGGCGCTAATTGATCGAGAAACCACAGCCGCTGTTGAGCAAAAGATGCCGGAAACACGAACACTTCTGCTGCTTCAGAAATCTTGAGTTTTTGTCGTTCGTCAAAAATTTCACTCATTGGTTATGTTGCTAAATTTTAGAATTTTTTATAAATTTATCTAAGAATAGCAATTTATGGCAGAAATTGTCCAACACGAGGAAAATATTAATGATAAGTAGAAGGAAGAAGGAAGAGGGAAGAGGGAAGAAGGAAGAAGGAAGAACGCTTATACAGCAAACTTTTTAGCCATCGGTATCTTATGTTTAATTAGGTGGATTTACTTAGATGCCGAACAAAAACTATTTTATAGCTGAGAATTTATATAGGGATAAGTTCTATGAAGCAGGCTTAACTGCGATCCATTGGGTAATCGGTGCAGAAGGTTTCCAACCTAAAAAAGAGCCGATCGCGACTGTGCGATCGATACTAATCCGAATCAGCTCACCTCCATACTCGCTATGCCATTGTAGCACTTTGAGCTCGCTCTCAATGGTCACAGCATTTACTACTAGGCGGCCGTGCGATCGCAGTGCATTCCAGCAGGTTTCAAATAGAGTATCAGTAGTAGCACCGCCGCCAATGAAAACCGCATCAGGTTGAGGCAAGTCTTTTAAAGCCTCTGGCGCTTCTCCCGCAACAATTTTGAGACTGGGAACGCCAAGGGCGGCGGCATTATCGGCAATGTATTGTAGTCTGGTTTGATGACGTTCGATCGCGATCGCGCGGCAGTGGCGATGACTCCGCATCCACTCAATCGCGATCGAACCGCAGCCAGCACCCACATCCCAGAGCAATTCTCCCGGAATTGGAGCTAAAGTTGAGAGAGTGATGGCTCGAACTTCCCGTTTCGTAAGTTGTCCGTCGTGGTGAAAGGCGATATCCGGTAAGCCGGAAATTCGGGGTAGGGGGAATGTTCCGGGAGTGGCGATAACTGCCATTGCGATCGTATTCAAATCAGCTAAATCCGTTGCCTCCCACGTCGCTGCAATGCCCTCAATTACTCGTTCTAACTCCCCCCCCATCCGCTCTAATATAGCGATCTGGCTGTCACCAAAGCCGCGCTCTGTTAGCATTGCGGCAACCTTAGCGGGGGTATGTTTGTCTGCACTCAGAACTAGCAAGCGTGCGCCGGGATAGAAAGCAGATGCGATCGCAGCGATCGGGCGGTTTGTTAAGCTAAAAGTTTCAATTTCCGCAAGGGGCCATCCCAAACGGGCACAAGCCAGACTGAAAGCCGATGCAGCCGGAATAATAGTTATTTGCGAGATGGGAATGCGGCGGGTGAGGGTTACGCCAATGCCGTGACACATCGGATCGCCGCTGGCTAAAATGCAGACAGGTTGTCCTTGGCGGCGGATAATTTCATCAATTGTCGCCTCAATAGGAGATGCCCAAACTAACTTTTCGCGATCGTCTTTTGGCAGCATTGCTAAGTGACGCGCGCCGCCGACAATAATTTTAGCGCGATCGATTAGGGATTGCGCGATCGCGCTTAATCCAGATAGTCCATCTTCACCAATACCCACTACTGAAAGCCATTTTTGCTGAGGACTGGGAATTAGAGATTGAGTGGAGACTTGGCTTGTCATTTCTGATAGATTTTACGGCATCGCTTTTTTGGGAATTATAGACGAAGGAAGAAGGAAGAATAAAAGCGATCGCATACGTGATATTATTCTAGAACCTGAATATGGGAAAGTCCGGTGTAATTCCGGCGCTGTGCCGCAACTGTCAAAGCCAGAACGCCATTGAGGGGGTGCTTTTAGCACGTTCACACTCGATTCCCTGCGTCGCATGGGGAGGATGTTGCTTGTTATCTTTACCTGATTTACCAACCTGTCCAGGTTTATTTTATGGCTCCGTTGCTCGAGATGGGATCTTATCTCGGATGCGGATTCCAGGGGGAATCTTAAATACAGTACAATGTTGTGCGATCGCGGATCTGACTGAGGAATTAGGCGGCGGCTACGTGCAAGTCACTAATCGGGCTAATTTACAGATCCGGGAAATGCGATCGATAATTGGTACTGAAGTCTTTACCAAATTACAAGAATTAGGGATAGCGCCATCCTATCTGGAAATAGACCCGCTTCGCAATATTATGGCAAGTCCCACAGCGGGAATTGACTCACAGCAATTACTCGATACTCGCCTCCTGGTTAAGGAGTTTGACGATTACTTGCAGACACATCCTGAATTATCGGCATTATCGCCTAAGTTCAGTATTTGCTTTGACGGCGGAGAGTCTGTTTCTGTGCGCGATCGCCTGAATGATATTATTTTAGTTGCAGAAAGGCGATCGCCCTTAAAAGAAATTGTTTTTCGCCTGTTTCTGAACGAGACAAAGTATCCCGACACAGGTATTATTATCCCCCAATCTCAGTGTATATCAGTCTTAGCAGCTTGCGCTCAAGTTTATCTGAATTATACCAAAGATCGCGGCTTAATTAAGGATCGGAAACCACGCCTGCGCCACTTACTGGAAGATTGGGGTCAAGATTTCTATCTCGAACAAATTGAAAAATATTTGTCTTTTCCTTTGCAAAGAATTTCACCTGAAAAGGGGATGACTCCAGTTTTAACCAATGGCAATCAATCTGATTTTGAATACAAGATAAATCCTGTTAAGACCAAGACAAATCAAGGTCATTTTGGCGAAGATATAAATCAATTCCCCACAAAAGCAACAACGAAAGACTTGCAAAATTCTGTATTTTCAAGTTATAATTATCTTGGCATTCATCTTCAAAATCAACCAGGTTTATCCTATATTGGGATTGCCTTATCTCTAGGCAAACTGGAATCTAAACAATTGCGAAGCTTAGCAAATTTAGCACAAACTTATGGCAGCGGTACAATCCGGCTTACGCCTTGGCAAAATCTGCTAATTTCTGATATCCCCAACTCTCAACTTCCTGATATCAAACAAGCCATTACTGCATTAGGATTACACTGGTCAGCAAATCGTCCAGATA
This sequence comes from Kamptonema formosum PCC 6407, assembly GCF_000332155.1. Taxonomy (GTDB): domain Bacteria; phylum Cyanobacteriota; class Cyanobacteriia; order Cyanobacteriales; family Microcoleaceae; genus Kamptonema; species Kamptonema formosum. The sequence continues at coordinate 1,206,668 of NZ_KB235904.1, forward strand.
GTGCATTAATTGCCTGTTCAGGCAAGACTGGTTGCGCTTCGGGTGCGACAGATACTCAAGGTGATGCCTTAAAATTGGCGAAGGATTTAGGAACAAAATTAAGGTTAGATCGACCAATTAATATTCACTTTAGCGGTTGCCAAAAATCCTGTGCCCAACATAATCCTAGCGAGATTACTTTATTGGGAACTGAAATTAAAAATGGGAGTCAGAAGATAGCATCATATATTATGTATGTGGGTGCAAAAGATTCACCCTTTGGGCGGCAACTCTTCCCAGACGTAAATCCGGCTGATATATCATCTTTAATAGAAGGAATGCTGCGAGTTTATCAAAAGATGCGATCGCCCAATGAGTCTTTCGGTGAATTTGCCGATCGCCATCCCATTTCTCAGTTACAACAGTGGTTAAATCCCACTCAAATTCAACATTCTGCATCCCATTCGGTAACTGAAGTATAGCGCAACCACCAAGGCGTTTAAGGCACTCTGAATTGCTAAAGCCTTGATTCTCTTCCCCTCTTCCCTTCTTCCCCTAGCCCCTAGCCCCTAGCCCCTAACCCCTTCTTCCCCCTAGCCCCTAGCCCCTAGCCCCTAACCCCTTCTTCCCCTAGCCCCTAGCCCCTAGCCCCTAGCCCCTATAATTTAATGGATTATATTCGAGACGGGACTGAAATTTACCTCAAATCCTTTGCCATTATTAGAGCAGAAGCAGATTTATCAAGTTTACCTGCGGATTTAGAATCCCTAGCAGTACGCCTGATACATAGCTGCGGCATGACAGACATTGTAGCAGACTTAGCAGCTTCCCCCGGAGCCGCGATTGCCGGACGCAAAGCCCTAGCTGATGGTGCACCCATCCTCTGCGATTCTCGCATGGTAGCCCAAGGCATCACGCGATCGCGCCTCCCCGTTGATAATGCGATAATTTGTACGCTTCAACACCCCGATGTCCCCGCCTTGGCGCAGCGAATAGGAAACACGAGATCGGCTGCGGCGCTGGAATTATGGCAGGATGATTTAAAAGGTGCAGTAGTGGCGATCGGCAATGCCCCTACAGCCCTATTTAGATTACTGGAATTACTGGATGCGGGAATGCCAAAACCCGCTTTAATTCTGGGTTTTCCAGTGGGGTTTGTGGGGGCGGCAGAATCCAAGGCTGAACTCGCTGCCAATAGTCGAGGCGTACCATTTATTACCTTACACGGCCGCCGGGGAGGTAGCGCAATGGCGACAGCGGCCGTGAATGCGTTAGCAAAATTAGATGAAATTTGATAATTGTTAACTGTTAACTGTAACTGGTAATTGGTAATTGGTAATTGGTAATGGCTAATCGCTAATCGCTAATTACCCATTCTCCCATCCTCCCCCATCTCCCCCCATCTCCCCCCATCCTCCCCCATCTCCCCCCCTCTTCCCTAGCCCCTAGCCCCTAGCCCCTAGCCCCTTCTTCCTTCTTCCTTCTATGACAAAATCTACTGGTAAATTATATGGACTGGGTATTGGCCCTGGCGATCCAGAGTTATTAACATTAAAAGCTTATCGGATTCTACAATCAGTACCCGTGATTGCCTATCCCGCAATGGAAAATGGTAAGGTTCTCGCACGGTCGATTGTAGCAGATTATTTGCGGCCGGAACAAATAGAAATTCCCATGCCCTTGCCTTTTAGTCCAACGCGATCGTCTCAACCTTACTACGATATTGCCGCTGAGAAAATTGCTCATTATCTGAGTGAAGGACAGGATGTAGCAGTATTATGTGAAGGCGATCCGTTTTTGTTCGGTTCGTTTATGTACCTCTTCAATCGTTTGTCAGGCAAATTTACCACTGAAGTTGTACCCGGAATTTCTTCAACTTTGGCAAGTGCGGCTCAGTTGGGTGCGCCGTTGACGTATCGTAATGATGTATTGAGTATTATGCCGGCAACACTTTCTGCGGAAATTCTGCGCGATCGCCTAGCTGTTGCTGACGCTGCTATCATTATTAAACTAGGCAGACACTTTAGCAAAGTCCGAGATGTACTCATAGAGTTAGGGCTCTTTGAACGAGCATTATATATCGAACGAGCCACGATGCTCAATCAGCGGATAGTCGCGATCGCCCAAGTCGAGCCCGCAGAAGTTCCCTACTGGGCATTGATTGTAATTCCCAGTCAGCAAAAATCTGTCTCATAAGTAGGGGCTAGGGGCTAGGGGCTAGGGGCTAGGGAAAGAGAGGAAGAGAGGTTAGGGAAGAACGATCCTCAAATCAAGGGTTTTAGAAATTCAGAACGTCCTAAGTGCTATACAATATTTTATAAACAAATAAGAATAACTTGCATTAAGATAATACATCAATGACTATAGATGGGTTTTCATACACCATCCTGTCAATGACCAGATGCAATAATCTATCATTATTGAACAATGAGCATTTCTAGACGTATTTTTCTTGCCAGCGGTACAGCAATGGCTGTCGTGGCAATGGGGGAACTAAGCAAAACAGCCCCAGTTGCAGCCCAAGCAGGAACCCTCAACCTTTATTCAGCGCGTCATTACGACACCGATAATGCGTTGTACCAAAGCTTCACCAAAAAAACTGGGATCAAAGTTAACCTAGTTGAAGCGGATGCTGACCAACTAATTGAACGGATCAAAAGTGAAGGCGCAAATAGTCCCGCTGATGTTTTCATCACCGTTGATGGTGGGCGTTTGTGGCGGGCGAAACAAGCGGGTATTCTGCAACCTGTATCATCAAGAGTGTTGACATCGGCAATTCCAGGGAGTTTGCGCGATCCTCAAGGTTTCTGGTTTGGCCTATCGCGCAGGGCGCGGGTGATTGTTTATAACAAAAGCAAGGTCAACCCCGCCCAGTTGTCAACCTATGAGGCGCTGACAGATCCTCGATGGAAAGGTAAGATTTTAGTGCGATCGTCCACTAATATCTATAACCAGTCTCTTGTTGGATCTATATTAGCAGCTCATGGGGGTCAAAAAACGGAAGCTTGGGCGCGAGGATTGGTGGCTAATTTTGCCCGTCCTCCAGAGGGAAATGATACGGCGCAAATCAAGGCTGTTGCTGATGGGGTAGGCGATCTTGCCCTTGTTAATACCTATTATGTCGCTCGGTTAGCGAAATCGCAAAAACCAGAAGAAAAGGCGATCGCAGCTAAAATTGGTGTGTTTTTCCCGAACCAGCGCGATCGCGGAACTCACGTTAATATTAGTGGTGGCGGTGTCGTCAAAACCTCCCGAAATAAAGCAGGCGCGATCAAATTCTTGGAACACCTAGCTAGTCGCGAAGCGCAACTGATTTTTGCTGGCGGTAATTATGAATATCCCGTGATTTCAGGTGTGGCGATCGATCCTGTAGTTGCTAGTTTTGGCACATTTAAATCTGACCCTCTCAACCCTGATGTGTTTGGGAAAAATAACCCCGAAGCTTTAAAGATTGCCGATCGCGCGGGATGGAAATAGAGAAGATCGTTTGGCGGTTGAAACCGCATCTACACAAAGGAAGTCCGCCTACGCGGACTAAAGAATAAAGGAGATATTTAAGCCAAATTTGGTATCAGGAGTCAAAATTCACAATAATTCATGCTGAATTGTGACTCCTAAATTCTTCTGAATTCATTCTTCAGTCCGCGTAGGCGGACTTCCTTTGTGTAGATGCGGTTTCAACCGCCGACTCTGAATCTCTCAATCAGAATCTGAATCCGATTCTGAATCTCTGAATCTGAATATCTGAATCTCTGAATCTGAATATCTGAATCCGATCTGATTCCGATCCAATCTGTTTTAATTTTTAATTGTACCATCAGGCATCATTGCCCCTTTCAGATTTGCCCCTTTCAGATTTGCGCCTGTTAAATCCGCACTATTTAAGTCACTTTCACTTAAATCCGCATTACTGAGGTTAGCATTATTCAGTTTGGCCCCTCGTAAAAAAGCACCCTTAAGATTGGCATTACTCAAATCAGCATTGGTAAGATCCGCAGCAAATAAACCTGCCTTTTCCAGAGAAGCGCCTTTTAAATTTGCACCTTTAAGATTGACGCTATCGAGTAAAGCTTCATTAAGCTTGACATTTTCTAGCATTGCACCTTCTAACTTAGCACTATTAAGATTAGCGCCTGTTAAATCAATGTTACTTAACTTAGCGCCAGTCAGATCGCATTCTTGACATTGCTTAGTTTTTTGTAATGTTTCAAGGGGAGTAGCCACCTGTTTTTGGCATCCCAAGGTGACAAAAATGGTAAGCAGTAAAAAGAAAATTGTGCCAGTAGTACGGGTAGACATTGCTAAATTTTTATGAATCATGTTGATTTCCACAGGAATAATATTAACTCTTAACCTTGAGTCCGACAGGGGTTAAAACCCCTGTCTCAAAGATCGAGTCCTCTGAAGAGGACTAAAAAACTCATTAGTCCTCTTCAGAGGACTTAATTTGTTAGACAGGGGTTTTAACCCAGGGCGGTTTCATTCTCCGGTGCGATCGCGAAAAGTAAAAGCGATCGCGCTATCTGATAAGATTTTTAGCGATCGCTCTTCATATAATAGATATGGATACTCTAATCTCTTTTTTGAAAAAAGTCAATGACCCACGCCAAACCAGCGGGAAAAGACATCCCTTATGGCTAATATTACTATTGGTTATTATGGGATTCATGTTGGGTTATTTGGGATATAGAGATTTCGGAACCTTTGCTAAATGCAACCAAAAACTGATCGTTAAAACTTTTAATCTCACTATTGATAGAGTCCCATCTTATTCTACTATTAGACGAGTAATGATGTTGGTCAATACCTCAGATTTAATCGACGCATTTAATCAATGGGCTAGTCAGCTAACTACCTCAATAGACTTGACTGATTGGGTATCAATTGATGGTAAATGTCTCAGAAGTACCTGCCAAAATCCCCAGAATAGCACTCACGATTTTGTCTCAATTGTGTCCTTATTCAGTCAGAATACTGGTTTGGTTGTCAGAGTCCAAAAATTTGAAAACAAAAAAAGTTCTGAAATCAGACAGGCGCAAGAGCTAGTCAAGGGTTATCCCGATCGAGGGAACATATTTACATTGGATGCTTTGCACTGTCAAAAAGAGACAACTACTTTGATTACTGAGTCTAAAAATGATTATATTATCGCTCTTAAAGGCAATCAAAAAAACTTGTTTAAACAGGTTGTGAATATTATCGAAAATCAACCACCTAAAAGTCAAGCAGAATCAGTAGATATTAGTCATGGTCGTCACCTGGTTAGAAAGGTATCTGTCTTTGATATTCCTCCCCAGAAGCTCAAGGATTTTGAGAGATTAAAATGGGGTAATATTACCAGTTTAATTAAAGTGGAAAGAAGTGGCGCTCGTGGTAAAAAAGATTATGAACATCTTACTTATTACATTAGCAGCTTATCGGCATCAGCCGAAATATTTGCGTCAAAAATCCGAGGTCATTGGCTGATTGAAAATCAGTTACATTGGGTAAAAGATGTAGTTTTTAAGGAAGATATATGGCCGAGACATAACTACATAGCAGTCACTAATTTATCGCTCCTATCAACCGTCGCTCTTAATCTTTACCGATTTTTAGGCTTTTCATCATTAACTTGCGGTCAAAGATGGCTAAACTACAAGCTAGAAAAACTGATAATTTCACTCAATTAAAAAGGTAGATTAGCTCAATTATTCAATAATAATTACCCAGCTAAACTTTTCAAACCCATGTACAGCAATAAATTTGATTTATTCAACTATCAATAAAATTGATAGTTGAATTTTTAGTGTTCGCGGATGACTTGAATATTTTCATTCAGAATTTTAGCTCTGCTAAAATTCGAGAATGAAACCGCCCTGGGTTTTAACCCCTGACCGCTTTCAGCTTAAGTTGACACTAATGCTTCTTCCTCTAGCCCCTAGCCCCTAGCCCCTAGCCCCTAGTTGAAGACTGGCGCGATCGCGCAATTTTCCAACTTAATAAAATAACTGGTAACATCCCCACTAAAACAATTGCTAAAGCTGGGCCTGAAGCTTCAGCTAATCTCTCATCTGAGGCAAGCTGATAAGTTCGTACAGCCAAGGTATCAAAGTTAAAAGGTCTTATAATTATAGTAGCAGGTAACTCTTTCATTACATCCACAAACACTAACATCATCGCAGTTAATAGACCTCCCGTCATCATTGGCGTATGTACTGTAACTAAAGTTTGCATCGGACTATAACCCAAACTTCTCGCCGCATCATCTAAATTAGGCTTGATTTTACTCAAACTTGACTCAACTGCATTTAACGAAACAGCTAGGAATCTAACTAAATAAGCAAAGACTAAAGCTGCGATCGTACCGCTTAATAATAAGCCAGTAGAAATTCCGAAATTTTCGCGCATCCAACCATCAAATAAATTGTCAAATTTGCCAATGGGAACCAGAATGCCAACTGCAATTACAGAACCTGGCACAGCATAGCCCATTGCCGCAATGCGAGTTCCTAATTGCACTCCTAAGTTGGGATATAATCGTAAGCCGTAAGCCATAATTAAGGCAATAATTACGGCTAAAATTGCTGTTAGCGTTGCCAAAATCAAACTATTGCTGGCAAATACAAAAAAGCGGTCGTCTAAAGTTAGTTGCCAATTGGCTAAGGTCAAATTGACTAAAAGACTGGCGGGCAATAAAAAGCCAAAAAATAGCGGTAGAAAACAACTAATTATCGCTAAAAATTCCCTAATTCCGTTAAGCTGATAAGTTTGTAGTTGGCGATAACGACTGCTAGCTTGATAATATTTAGTCCGACTGCGCGACCAGCGTTCTAGTAAAATTAGGCCCAGAACAAATAATAATAACATGGCAGCTAATTGATTGGCGGCAATCCTTTCTCCCATGCCAAACCAAGTCCGATATATACCTGTAGTGAAAGTATCAACTCCAAAATACTGAACAGTGCCATAATCGTTAAGAGTTTCCATCAAAGCCAGCGCTAAACCTGCAATTATTGCTGGTCTTGCCATTGGTAAGGCAACTGTAAAAAAACTCCGCCAAGGACTACAGCCCAGGATTCTACTAGCTTCTAGGGTACAAGTTGATTGCTCTAAAAATGCAACTCTTGCTAATAGATAGACGTAGGGATATAAAACCAAGATTAGCATTAAGATTGCTCCAGGGAGCGATCGCACGTTAGGAAACCAGTAGTCTCCGTAACTCCAGCCAAAAACATAACGCAAAGCAGTCTGGACTGGGCCGGAAAATTCTAAAAAGTCTGTATAAATATAAGCTAAAACATAAGCTGGGGCGGCTAAAGGTAATAGTAACGCCCATTCAAATAGGCGACTGGCCCGAAAGCGACACATTGTTACTAACCAGGCGCATCCTACGCCAATTACAACCACACCACAGCCGACACCGATCGCTAACCAGAAAGAGTTGAGGATATAACGAGTTAAAACTGTATCAGTTAAATGCTGCCACGTATCTTTAGCTTCAAAAAAGATACTGGATAAGACGCTGAGGATGGGTATGGCGATCGGCAATGCTAAAGCGATAACCGCAACTGTCCACCCACTAGCGGATAAACTGGGTAAGTTCGACAACCTTTTGATTCTGCTGATGGCTGTTTGTTGTAGCGATCGTTTGGAATTTTCCATTGGGCAATAAACTGTCTAGCTTGCTATTCTATCAGTAGGTGTAAACATTAGTCAAGTCTTTATGAGAATTTATATCACTAAACTGGTTTATTGTAGAATAGTAAGTTGTTGATTATTTATAGCAATAATGACTCGACCTGTAATTCTGCATTTGGATGGTGTCACAAAACAGTATGCCCAAGCAGCATCACCTGCGGTGGCATCCGTCACCCTGACCTTACATCAGGGAGATATACTGGGGTTGTTGGGGCCGTCGGGTTGTGGGAAAACAACGTTGCTGCGGTTAATTGCTGGTTTTGAACAGTTACAAGCAGGGGCGATCGCTTTAGCAGGAAAAACTGTAGCCAGTGTTACGATGTCACTCCCCCCGGAACAGCGAGACATTGGTATGGTGTTTCAAGACTATGCACTTTTCCCCCATTTAACAGTGGCGAAAAATGTAGCTTTTGGCTTGAAATATCAAGGGAAAGAGTCAAAGCATAATATTAACAAAGGTGTCGCAGAAGCTTTAGCATTAGTAGGGCTAGAAGGATTAGAAAACCGCTATCCCCATGAATTATCTGGGGGTCAGCAACAAAGAGTAGCTTTAGCCCGTGCTTTAGCCCCTAGACCTGCGATTATTTTATTAGATGAACCCTTAAGTAATTTAGATGTACAAGTAAGGTTAAGATTGCGTCAGGAAGTCCGCGATATTCTCAAAACCACAAAAACTTCTGGGGTATTTGTCACCCACGATCGCGAAGAAGCACTTTCGATTTCAGATTGGGTAGCGGTAATGCGTCAAGGCAAATTAGAACAGTTTGGCACTCCAGAGGAAGTTTATCGAGAACCAGCATCTAGATTTGTGGCGGAATTTGTGACGCAAGCTAATTTTGTATCTGCATCCCTGAAGCAGGATATTTGGGAAACAGAAGTAGGTTGTTTTGCCGTTAAAGGAGATTCCTTTGTACAAGTTCCCTGCGATGTTTATACTCAAGGAGAATTGATGATTCGACAGGAAGATTTGAGTTTATTTTTAGATGAAAATTCGGCGGTTGTGATTTGCGATCGCCAATTTTTAGGTAGAGAAAATCGGTATTGTTTACAAACTCCTTCGGGACAAAAGTTGTATGCACTTACAACCACAGGAAATGTCTTTCCCATTGGTTCTAAAGTTCGGTTATCTTGTGGCGATAATTCTCCCCTAGCTTTCTTTGTTGGTAATCCGACAAGATAAAGGCCTCAACCTCTCAGTCCCTTTTCCACTTCTCCCTAAGCTGTTGAACATTTAAAATAGATTGTAGGGTGCGTCAGTCCGAAGTTTTTCCCGTTTAAGCGTAAGTGTTCTAGCTGACGCACTCTACAAGCCTAGTTAGTGGTTTAAATGCACAACAGCTTACTGTCTCCACCTCTCCCTGGCCTCTCCTCAGAGGAGAGGAAATTAGATGTATCACAGCTTTATAGTTGAGGAACTATTGTTATCAATCAGTTCTTTTGCTGGTTATTTTTAATTATTAAAAAGCTTGAGTCGAATTATGTCGCAACCGAATTCAGCACCAGAGGAGCGCTTGATCTTCCTTAAGAAAGAGAAAATTTATTTAAAGACTCATTATTCTTAATAGAGAGCTAAATCCAAATAATCGAGATAATAACCTGAAGGTTTCAAAATGCACCTTGGGGGGTTTCTAGTATTCTATAAATATCTAGAAAACCCTGTCTGTTGTTGGCTTTTAACTCGATAAACTCTCTTTAGAGAGAGCGAATTTGTCGAAAGGACTAAGTAAATAGCCATAGAAATAGGACTTACGCAGGTCGTCCCAGAAACCTGGTTTTTGAGAGAATCTGTGGGTAAAAACGAAGTATTTTCGGAAAAAAATCGGTTTATGAGGTTGGGTTCGTAAGTCCTGAGAAAGTACCAATTGACAGGAGAGGAAAAAACAATGAAAGCAGTTTGTTGGCTAGGTACTAACAAAGTAGGAGTCGAAACAGTACCCGATCCCAAAATCCTTAATCCACGAGATGCGATTGTCAAAATCACGACAACAGCCATTTGCGGTTCTGATTTGCATTTGTATGACGGCTACGTTCCCACAATGGAACAGGGAGACATCCTGGGCCATGAGTTTATGGGGGAAGTCGTAGAATTGGGGAGTGCTGTTAAAAATGTGAAGGTGGGCGATCGCGTCGTTGTGCCATTTCCGATCGCCTGCGGTGGTTGTTTCTTTTGCAAACAAAAGCTAACCTCACTGTGCGATAACTCCAACCCCAATGCTTGGATGGCAGAAGCAATCATGGGGTATTCCCCAGCCGGTCTGTTTGGCTACTCCCATATGCTGGGAGGTTACGCAGGGGGACAAGCCGAATATGCCCGCGTTCCCTTTGCTGATGTTGGGTTGTTCAAAATTCCCGATGGACTGGCAGATGAACAAGTCGTATTTCTGACCGACATCTTCCCCACTGGCTATATGGCGGCGGAAAACTGCGATATCCAACCGGGTCATACTGTCGCGATTTGGGGCTGTGGCCCCGTCGGTCAATTTGCAATTCGCAGTGCTTATATGCTTGGTGCAGAGCGAGTGATTGCGATCGATCGCGTTCCCGAACGCCTTCAGATGGCGAAAGATGGGGGAGCAGAAATCCTCAACTATGAGGAAATCGAGGTAGGGGAAGCTCTCAAAGAAATGACGGGGGGGCGCGGCCCCGATGCGGTGATGGATGCAGTCGGAATGGAAGCTCACGGGATGGGGTTGGAAGGATTGTACGACAAAGCTAAACAAGCGGTGCGTTTAGAAAGCGATCGCCCCCACGCACTGCGACAGGCGATCGTTGCTTGTCGTAAAGGTGGCACGGTGTCGATTCCTGGTGTATACGGCGGCTTTGTAGACAAGATGCCGATGGGTGCTGCTATGAACAAAGGCTTGACTTTCAAGATGGGTCAAACGCACGTACATCGTTATTTGCAGACCTTACTCGATCGCATCGAAAACGGCGAAATCGATCCATCGTTCGTGATCACCCATAGTCTACCTTTAGAACAAGCACCACAGGGCTATGAAATTTTCAAGCACAAGAAAGACAACTGTATCAAAATAGTGCTCAAGCCCGGTCAAGCTGCATAGATGGCATTGCATCGGAGCATCGTAACCGCCTTGGCGGTTCTTATAATGCCAGAAACCGGCTTGCTTTTGGGTAAGTAGTTGGACAAAAATAAATAATGTCATTGCGAGCCCAGCGAAGCAATCCTAAACCCCTGCGTTGGCGAAGCCTGCGCGTAGCGCTTATGCTTCACTTCACTATCGTTCCGTTCGCAATGACATGGTTGCGTTTATTTATGTCCAACTACTTAGTAGCAGCAGGCAGCAGGCAGGAGGCAGGAGGAAAATGCAATCAAAGAAAGGGTTTGGGCGATCGAGAATGTCCTAACCGTTGTGGCGGTTGCTATAGTAGCAAAGAGATCGACCATCTCACCCAAAGAAACCCGGTTTCTTTGGGTAATTCCTGTTACTTTTTCCACTGGATAAACTTAATGTAATCTCCTTCAAACTGCTCTCCTTTCAACATCCGATTCCAATAAATCCAAGGCAAAGCGAAAGTTTTCATTTGCCACATAATCCAACGCTCTTTTATCGGATTGAGGGGAAAACTAGAAAGCAGTGTACCGCTATAACCATCAAATTCAGCCATGATGGTCTTGCCATAGCCAGTGATTAAAGGACAGCAAGTATAGCCGTCATACTTATGTAATAATGGTTTGGATTCTATGAAATTTAGCAAGTTTTTAGCGACAATTACGGCTTGTTTGCGTGCTGCTGCTGCCGTCTTAGAAGTTGGCAGCGAAGAAGCATCTCCTAAGCTAAATACGTTGGGATACCGATTGTGCTGGAGGGTATATTTATCTACATCTACCCAGCCATAGGAATTACCCGGAACGGCTAAAGGACTTTGTTTAATAAAGTCAGGAGCGCTTTGGGGCGGTGCGACGTGAATCATTTCGTACTTGTGGGTGACACAATCGACAACATCACCATTTTCATCAAAAATATCAAAAATAGCCTCTTTGTTTTCAGCTTTAATTTCCTTCAAATTGTGCCGGAACTTAACATCAATTTGTCGTTCTTGGACAACGTTATCTAATATTGCCGAATATTCTGGTACTGAAAATAGTTTAGTTAATGGCGTAAGAAACATCACGTTAGTGCGCTGACGGACTGCTAATTTGCGGAATATATCATCGGCCATGTACATGACTTTTTGCGGAGCACCACCACATTTAATCGGAGTATTGGGAAAGGTAAAGAGAGCGTTTCCCCCTCGAAAATTTTTGATGAGTTCCCAGGTATAAGGTGCGTAATTAGGAGCATAATTGCTAGTAACACCATCTTTTCCGATCGCTTCTTTTAGCCCTTTAATTAAATGCCAGTCCAATTGAATGCCGGGACAAACAATTAAGTAATCGTACTCAATCAGGATGCCTTCTTGCGTGAGAACCGCATTATTTTCTGGGTCTAATTTAACTACTCGATCTGCGAGCCAAGTCGCTTGTCGAGGAATAAAATCTTTTTTATCCCTCACTGTATCTTCAATTTGAAATACTCCTCCGCCTGTCATTGTCCAACCGGGTTGATAATACTGCTTGTGCGATGGATCGATAATGGCAACATCTAGAGATTTGTTTTTTTTCAATAACATAGAAGCGGTGGTAAGTCCGGCAGATCCACCTCCAATGAAAACGATTTGGTGGTGCAGTTTTTTAGTCATGGCGGGGGTTGCGGACAAAGCTGGAGTCTGGGATTGTTGGGATGTTGAGGTAATCATAAGTAGTTTTTTCTTTGAAAATAGGTTGACCGATCGCTTCGTTAGTCGATCGGGTTCTAGCAGGTTAAGCAGGACATACGCACGCGAGGCCAAAAACCGGGTTTCTGCGTCAATATCTCTCGAAAAAAGCGATGATTTTTCAAAGAAACCGGGTTTTTTGCGTAAGTCCTGTTGAGTAAATCTACTTACCCCCGCCGCTAACTTTTTTGTTGCTATTGTCAAATTGTACAACTTAGTTTACTATATAGCAATATAGGCAATTATAAATATGCGCTCGTCGCGTGGCATATTTGAAAGCTAAGGAGACAGCGCCTTCTTTCCAAGTCCTAATCGTAGTTCTCAGGCTAAGTCTGGGGACTAGATCGCGATCGCCCGACATTCCCTCAAACAGGTAAAAACTTTACAAGGAGTCACAGAAATGTTATTTCGCCAAATGTACGACAACGAAACCAGCACTTATACTTATTTAATTGCTGATGAAAATACCAAAGAAGCAGCTTTAGTCGATCCGGTAATCGAGCAAGTCGAACGCGATTTAAAGTTAATTCAAGAATTAGGATTAACTTTGCGCTATTGCTTGGAAACTCACATTCACGCCGATCACATTACGGGAACGGGTAAGTTGCGAGAAATCACGGGTTGTGATGGTATAGTGCCAGAAAATGCCCAAGCTGTTTGTGCTAACCGCTTTATTAAAGACGGGGAAGTTTTAAAGCTAGGCGAGGTTGAAATTAAAACGATCGCCACTTTAGGACATACCGACAGCCATAACTCTTACCTAGTCAATCAAGACAGAGTGCTGACTGGAGATTCGCTGTTAATTCGTGGTTGCGGGCGGACTGATTTTCAAAGCGGGAATCCGGGTTTGATGTACGACCACGTTACGCAAAAATTATTTACTCTCCCAGATGAAACCTTAGTTTATCCCGGTCACGATTACAGAGGAAATCAGGTTTCTACAATTGGGGAAGAAAAGCTATATAATCCCCGGTTTGTTGGGAAAATTAAGGCGGCTTTTATCGAACAAATGAATAACTTAAATTTGCCCAATCCGAAGAAAATTGCTGAAGCAGTGCCAGCTAATCAACAATGTGGAAAGACACCTGTAATGGCAGAAGTTTGAGGACTTAGAAAGTGGAAAGTTTGAACGGGTTTATTGCTTTAATTGGTGGCATTTTAATTGGGTTAAGTGCCACCCTATTACTAGCATTTAATGGTCGAATTGCTGGTATTAGCGGGATTGTCAATGGTGCGATCGCCTTTTCTAAACAGGAAGTCTGGCGGTGGATATTCATTGTGGGTATGTTGCTGGGCGGCGTGATTTACGAATATGGACTCGCACCTCAACCAACTCCCACCCCTGCACTTACTCCTTGGGCAATGACGATCGGCGGTTTTCTGGTTGGTTTTGGTACCAGAATGGGCGGCGGTTGCACGAGTGGTCATGGAGTCTGTGGATTAGGTCGATTGTCAATGCGATCGCTAGTGGCAGTTCTGACCTTTATGATTACTGCCATCCTCACAGTTTTTGTAGTCCGTCACGTATTGCAGTTGAGTATATGAAAGAGCAGCTAATCGCGTTATTGTCAGGAGTATTATTTGGTCTGGGACTAGGGCTTTCGCAGATGATCGATCGCGATCGCGTACTAGGATTTTTGGATGTCGCTGGTGCTTGGGATTCAACCTTATTATTTGTGTTGGGTGGCGCAGTCACGGTGACAGTAATTGCCTTCCAATTTGTGCTGCGTCGCCCTCAGCCAATATTTGCCGATCAATTTCATTTACCAACAAAGAAAGACCTCGACAAATCTTTAGTTATTGGGGCTGCTATTTTCGGTGTCGGTTGGGGAATTTGTGGATACTGTCCAGGGCCAGGTATTACTGCTTTAGTGTTGGGTAATTGGAATCCTATTTTGTTTTTGGTGGCGTTCATTGCAGGTTCGCTGACCTATAAAAACTTATCTGAAAAGTAATTTTTATAGGAGTGTAACCACTGGATAATATGGTTCATGCTAGTCCAGAAACATTAACTAATTCATAGTTTAATTACCTAAAATGTTTAATCAAAAAACAATGGTTGGGCAATTGCAACAGCAGAAATGGCTGCATCAATGGAGTCACTTTTTTCCGATTTTAGATTGGGGTTTACACTATCAACCGGAGTATTTGGTAGGCGATATTACTGCCGGGATTGTTGTTGGCACTGTGCTAATTCCCCAAGCGATGGCCTATGCTTTATTAGCAGGTCTACCTCCTCAAATTGGGCTATATGCTAGTATTTTGCCGCTATTAGTTTATGCCTTTCTTGGTACCAGTCGTCTGATTTCGGTTGCGCCCGTAGCATTGGATTCGCTGATGGTTGGGGCGGCAATTGTCCCCCTAGCTGCTGAGAATACACCCCAATATTTAGGATTGGCATTATTGCTGGCATTAATGATTGGTGCGATCGACATTTTTATGGGGGTTTTTCGGTTAGGATTCTTGGTAAATTTTCTCAGTCAAGCAGTGATTTCTGGCTTTATTAGTGCGGCGGCAATTGTAATTAGTTTTAGTCAGGTTAAACATTTACTAGGATTAAAAATTCCCCAAACTGAATCTTTTATTCAGTTACTAACTTATCTAGCCAAAGGAATTAGTGCAATTAATTGGTTTACTCTATCCTTGGGTTTAATCAGCATTTTCCTATTGGTCTATTTCCCAAAATGGTTGGGAAAACAACTCAAGAAACGCGGATTTCAAGAGTTAACAATTATGCCACTTACTAAAAGTGCGCCTCTCCTGCTGGTAATTAGTAGTTCGTTGCTTGTTTGGTGCTTTCATCTGGATAAAATTGCGGGGATAAAAGTTGTGGGTGATATCCCCAAAGGTTTACCTGCTTTCACTTTTCCGGTGCTGGATGGCAATACAATTACTACATTATTCCCTGCGGCTTTGGCGATTAGTTTTGTAGGTTTCATGGAAGCCTATTCAGTGGGTAAGTTTTTGGCTAGTAAGAGAAGACAAAAAGTTGAGGCTAACCAGGAATTTATAGCTTTAGGGGCCGCAAATATTAGTGCAGCTTTGACGGGTGGTTATCCAGTTGCCGGCGGAGTAAGTCGATCGGGTGTGAACTTTTCTGCTAATGCTAATACTCCTTTAGCATCAATGATTACGGCATTAATTGTGGCGCTTACTGTCATGTTTTTAACGCCGTTATTTTACTTTTTGCCACAAGCTTGTTTAGCGGCAATTATTGTGATGGCTGTTAGTAGTCTTTTCGACATTGCCACGCTGAAACGCTTGTGGGTGTATAACAAAGCTGATGCGATCGCGTGGATTTCTGCATTTCTGGCCGTCTTATTCACCAGTGTGGAAAAAGGTATTTTGTTCGGTGCTGCGGTATCAATTCTATTACATCTATGGCGCACTAGCAAACCGCATATCGCGGTTGTTGGTAGAGTTGGAAACAGCGAACATTTTCGCAATGTGCTGCGCCATGAAGTTAAAACTTGTCCTCATGTCTTGGCGGTTCGGGTTGATGCTAGTCTTTACTTTGTCAATACTAAATATTTGGAGGATTACTTGCTGAAAGCAGTGAGCGATCGGCTAGAGGTAAAATATTTATTACTGGTATGTAGTGCCGTAAATTCTATTGATGGTAGTGCTTTGGAAACGCTCAAAAGTTTGATTCTTGACTTAAATAATCGGGGAATTGAATTTTATATGTCTGAAGTCAAGGGGCCGGTGATGGATGGATTGTTAAAGGTTGGGTTTGTCGAAGAGTTAGGGAAAGACCATGTTTTTTTAACTACTGACCAAGCAATGCAAGCTTTGGAATGTGTATAATATAGGGCTTACGCACGTTCGGTTAAAAACTCGGTTTCTGGCCCCGCGTATAATCAAAGAAACCGGGTTTTTTACGATTCATATCGACTGTAACGAAGTCTGTCGCAAAAACCCGGTTTCTGGCCACCACGTAGAATCAAAGAAACCGGGTTTTCCCCAAATCTTTGCACTGTAACGAAGTCTGTCGCAAAAACGCGGTTTCTGGCCACTTTCGATCGCCCTCTCTATATTTAATTATCAGCAGTTTTATTTCGGGTTTTCTCATCCACTATCCGCTTGAATAATTCAAATTGTTCTTGTTCTTCCTCCTTGTTCTTTGGCGGGTGGAACATAATCACTTCTGCGTCGGGACTACGGCGATTTACCAAAGCATCTAAAGCTTTTAAATCATCCCGATGTACCCGCACGTAATCTCTCAATTCTTTTCGAGTCATTTGTTCAAATTGTGGTTTCATCGATCAACTCCCAATTTCCATCTCGATATACTATGATTTCTAAATTGTCAGATGTCAAAATGTAGACATATCCCTTTTGTTCGCTAAAACTAAATAGCTGGATGTCCCGGTAGTAGTTGGACAACATCTGACAGACTCGTAGGCAAGTTTGGGCTTGTTTGTCGGTTGGGTGAATAGCGCTATCCTCCAATTGTGGCATAAGTTATGATAGGATGGACTCGGTGTTATTGCCTACCCCATTGCGATCGTGGATGAAACTCGCGCCCAAGCTTATATTACTTATAGGTATGTAGTTGCGCTGTCTTCTAGGACTTTGGCACCCAACCAAAGAAACCGGGTTTTTTGACGAAAATACTTCGCCCGAACCCACATATTCTCTCAAAAACCCGGTTTCTAGGGCCATGAGCGTAAGTCTTGTCTTCGTTAACGCAACTACATCAGATCGAGACTAATGATTTCTCTTCTTCCCAAGAAAGCGAACGCTCTAGTTCCCCTGATTCTGCAAAGGTTTTAGCCGCTAACAAAGCTACTTGTAATTCAATGCACATTTGCGTGGAATAATTGCCTTCTTGTCCCCCCACAACTAACTTTTCTATAGCCTGGCTTTTTGATAAATCAACTAAGTTTTGAAAGCTGATGTTGTCAAAAGTTGCATTGACGATATATTTGCCAGAAAAACCACCTCCAATGCTCATGTAAGTGTCATCATCGCTCCCCAAGGTAACTAAAGTTTTGGTTTTTCCATCTAATTCAAGTATGGCTTCTTCTATTTGTTGCCAAGTGGGATTGTCAATTAGGCAACCTTGATTTCGGTTGCCTATCCAATTTTCTACAGATAGATTTAACACGATCATTATTGACTCCTTCTTTTTGGTGGTTGGGGGATTATAACTTTGCTGCCACTGGGAGTAATTATTTCTAATTCTTCTATGCCTAACTGCCAAGCCATAGAATTTACTCCTCCTCTTATACCACAAGCAGCGCAAAGATCGCGATCGACAATCAAGCGGGCTTTTCCACCTCTAATTCCTGCATCATCAGCTTGTTGAAAAGCATCCGCTTCGGCGTGGGTTTTGGTGATCGGATTGACAGAAAAAGTAATTTTTCGACGAGTGGGGTTACTACCGGAGTTGATACCGAAGAAAGTTTGACCACCTATTTCTAGTTTAGCAATGGTTGATTTATCTATTTCACTGCCAGCCGGTGGAAGCTCGATCTGCTGTCTGTATTGAGATAGTTCATCAAAAATATTTTGTTTTTTTTCTTGAGTCATTATATTGTTTAATAATCCTATTATATTATTATCAAATTGTCAAACTAATCGCGAGCTCTTGAATCAAGGCGATTACCCATTTGCATACAAATCAATAATTCGCTTAATCACTCGCACTACATCATATAGTTCATTCTGTTCTGGGTTAACCAGGGTAAATTTTTTTGATGTTGCATACTGATGTAATTGGCTATCGAACTTGACAAATATATAATCTTCACCATTCATTATCATCCCAAAAGTAGGCTTCTCAGGGTGAGGATTTGCCATCATGTAAGCCAAGGTTTGCGGTAGTGCTTGTAAAACACTAAAACTATATTGTTTAGCTTCTATTAACACGACCCATAATAAGTTTTTGATAACCAAGGTATCAATAAAGCCTTCTAATACGGTATCTCCGTTTTCAATCTCTATTTTGACAAACTTCTCCCCTCGAATTTTAAATGGTGGATCGCAAAATCCCAATAGTTCTAAAAGAGGAGATAAGGTAATAATGTTAACGGTAGCTTCGAGAATAAAGCCGTCTGCTGCATAATAAAGATAGCGGTTTTTTAAGCGGTCTAGTAAGTTTTTTTCAGCCTCTGTCAGTTCAGGTAAATCATCCAGCCATTCGGTGAAAAATTGAGGATCGTTTGCCAGAATGATGTTGAATTGTTCTTGAGCTTTGTTGAGGTTTGTAATGGCTTTTGTAATAGCAATTGTTTGAGGCATAATCGAAGCGAGCTCTATGACAAGTTTATATTAATCTTAGCACAAGCTTTTAATCAACTAGACACCGATAAACTTCATTCTCCTTAAAAAAATCAAAATGACTGTAATCCATAATATTATCTAAAATTACATTCTTATCAATTTTTATTAATTTATATTCCCACTTAGAACCGCTAACTTCCCGTTTGATCTGTTCTGAAGCTACCACAGAATTTTTATCCGTACCCGGACAAACTATGCCACTAACTTTTTCTAGTCTCGCCGCAGTATTAATATCTTTTCCATAGGTGCAAGACCTAAAAATATATAAATTACCTTTAGCAATTCCAATCGATAAACCACAAGGTATTTGATGAGTTTGAATAAAAAGTTTCCAGTTTTCACATAGGTTTTCCATTGCTGCTAAAGCTGAGTGAGCTTCGGGAAAAGTTAAAAGATGAGAATCGCCGACAACATTGCGAATTGTGCCGCCGTATTCTTCGCAGATTGTCTTTTCAAACATATCAAAATTCGTCAATAAATATTCTACATCTTGTATCGAATTTGATTCTTGATACGCGATAAATCCTCTCAAGTCGGCTTTAATAACTGCCTGGTTTTTAACAATTCTTGTCTTGTGTTCTTGATCTATTTTGTATACTTTTTCCGGTTCGCTCATTCCTTTTAAGGAAAACTCATTTACAAAAGATGTTTGCACTTCTGCTTTATTAAGTGCTAACCAAGCCGCTTGGGATAAATATATTTCATCGGGAGGCGTTACTGATTCTATTCTTGCTGTTAAATTAACTGTATTGCCAAAGATATCTTTATCCTGATGTAATACGTCTCCCAAGGTGATTGATACGCGAATTGCTAAACGGTCATCATCAGTTTTTCCTGACTGCTGTGCCCTCAATTCTTGCTGCATTTCTATGGCTGCTAATGCCGCTGATGTCACGCTGGGAAAAATAATCCAAAACGAATCTCCTTCACCTTTGATAATACTTCCTTCACTTTTAGCACTAATATCTGAAATGAAAATTTTATGTTCGTTTAATAAGCTACTTAAAGCCCCTTGAGATAAGGTTTTTACTCTAGCGGTATACCCGCAAATATCAGTTTTCATGATCACAGTAGAACGCAAATTAGCCATGATTTTTAGATCGCAAGCAAAAAGATACAATAATTATTGTAGAGGCGCAATTCTTAGCCCCTGATTAATTGCGCCTCTACAATGCTAATCTGCTAAACTCCGTCCTTTTGTTTCCGCCAGAGTTGTAGCATCGGGTACTTTGTCTGGTGTGTAGTAACCCGCAGCTTTCTTAGCAAGAATTTCTACCTGTGCATCTGCGGGAATCCAATCTTCAGGAATGGGGATGCGCTCAATTACCTCAATGCCAGAATTCTTAATTGCATTATATTTCATATCGCTCATGGATACTAAGCGGTCAATGCGGGTAATTCCCAACCAGTGCAGTACATCTGGCATCAATTCTTGAAATCGCATATCTTGAGTGCCAGCTACGCATTCAGTGCGAGTGAAATAGGCATCGGCACGATCGCCGCCTTCCTGCCGTTTCCGGGCATTATAAACTAAAAATTTCGTCACTTCTCCTAATGCTCTTCCTTCTTTGCGGAAGTAAACAATAACACCAGCACCTCCCTCTAAAGCAGTTTGAATGCAAACCTCAATTCCGTGTACTAAATAAGGCCGACAGGTGCAAATATCGGAACTAAAAACATCGGAACCGTTACACTCGTCGTGTACGCGGACGGCGAGTGGTTTGTTAGGGTCAGTAATATTAGCAATCTCTCCGACAATATAAACTGTAATCCCGCCAATTGGGGGTAAAAAAATGTGTAAATCCGGTCTGGTTACTAACTCAGGAAACATCCCTCCTGTTTGCTGAAAAAGTATCCGGCGCAAATGGCTTTCCTCAACCTTGAGCCGATGGGCAATTCCTGGGAGATACCAGACGGGATCTATGGCAACTTTAGTTACTACTAAGTTGCCACCTTCTTTGACTATTTTACCATCAATTTGCACTCGTCCTTTGGCGATAGCATCTTGCAGCTCTGGCATATTAATGTGAGCTTTAGTAATAGCAATTGAGGGGCGAATATCATAGCCTTGCTCGTAAAATGTGGCGTAAACTTCGCCTACCATTGCGCCAAAGGGATCGAGGCAGACAATTTTGTGGCGATCGCTCCAACTGGGATGGGGGCCGATGCGTTCGGCGGGCGAGGTATTGGTAAAATCGGGACGGTGATCGGCTTGGAGTGTACCAGATGCGATCGCTAGCGCCCGATAAACAGAGTAGGAACCGGAATGAGTACCGATTGCATTACGGTGAGTTGCCTTGCTGAGCGTGCCAATAACTGGGCCGCGCTTGAGGGGATCGCTTTCTCCCCAGTGAATCGGCATCGATTTTGCGCCTGCTTTGCCGGGATGGGAGGTTAAAACAATATGCTTGGGTTTAGGCACGGTTTCCTGCTTACTATAGATACTGTTGTTAGCTGGTAGGCTACTCGCGATTGAAAACAACCCTCCACCATACTAACAGCATTCTGCTTTTAGAAGTATCGGGGGTAGCCAAATTTACAACGCTCACTTCTATTTTAGCAAGTTTTTTGAATGCGATCTAGATAGATTTAAACTACTTACAGGGATAGACTTTGCTACAGATAATTTTAAAATTGAATTTGGCAAATAAATTTAGAAAATATTGGGAGAATGCTTGATAAAATTATGGTAATTGAGCAAGTAGTATAAAGACAAATAATTGATTCTCTAGAGTTTTTTTTCAAAAAGTAACCGCTCATAGGCACAGATAAAAATAGATCGGGGACTAGGGAAACAAGGGAAGAGAAAGAAAATAGAATAAAATTAAGGGTTTAAGCAACTGAGAAAATATTAATAGTCTGAGCAGTTCTATGATCTTCAAACTATTACCACCTTAGCATATTTTTGCAATCTATCTTAAGTAAGAAAAACACAGATAAAATCTTACATCGAGCGAGAACTTAATTTTTTTATAACTAAAATTGGAGTCAGTTAACAGCGAACACTGCCAGAATTTGCCGATTAAAATTGCCTAAGATTGGGATTTTATCTCCCTACAGTGAGAGTTTACACTCAACTCATTTACTGCTCTAGAGAGATTCTACTTCTGTGGGGAATCGGTATTGTTGTAAAGAGTGCAAGATTGTTCAACGAGAGCGGAGTTTGAATTATGAAAAGTTCTGATTTATCTAAGGTAATTGGTGCGAGTGTGATGGCAGCGGGTTTAGTGATTCTACCTGCTACTCTTCCCGCTTCAGCTCAGACTAATACTTCTCCAAATACTGACAACACTACCACCACTACAACCCCCCCTCGAGCGGATGTTTATGATGCCGATATCGATAATGACTTTGACTGGGGTTGGTTAGGTTTGTTAGGTTTGACTGGTTTGTTGGGTTTGATTCCCCGCAAACGAGAAGAAACAGTGCATTATAACAGTACCACTAGCGATCGCGACCCCGTTCGCACTGACTACCGCTAAGGCTCAAGTCAGAGGTTAAGTTAACCCGTTAGAGTATGAATAGAAATCGTGAGACCCCCACCGTTGGGGGTTTTTTGTTGTCAGAATTAGGGAAGCGATCGCGCAGTCAAGTAATCAAATCCCCCTCACAAAGAGTCAGACCACTTAATTCTGAAATTTTGGATTGTAACTGACCTTTGGCCGATTCTGCTAGAAGTGAGAATATTTCTAAAAAAGAAGTTTTCCCAACGCCGTTAGCACCAATCATCACTGTCAGAGGCCGCATTTCCACCTCCGCCGAAAACAAGCGGCGGAACCCCTCAATGGTTATAGACTTAAATGTGTTCATATCTTTAGTCCTTTACCTTGTAAAATCCTAATATGCACAGTTTTATTCCCTCTGAACGATTCTGCCTCTATCTTATATATCTACAAATTTTCCCAACCTAAGTGCTTCAGTTCCTAGTTCGTGTCACAATGATCCTGAGAAATTTTTGGATTTGAAAACCAACATGACCGTACATCCTAAATTGCAACGTGCTTTCGAGCAAGGCAGAGCACTTAAAATTATCAGTGGTTTGAACAATTTTGATGTCGATCGAGTCGCAGCTACCGTTAAAGCAGCGGATCTGGGCGGCGCAAGCTTTATCGATATTGCCGCCGATGTCAACTTAGTGCAAATGGCTCGTAAATTGACAAATCTGCCGATTTGCGTATCTGCTGTAGAACCTGAGAAATTTGTCGCCGCAGTTGCTGCGGGTGCTAATTTGATTGAAATCGGTAACTTTGACAGTTTCTACGCTCAAGGTCGCCGTTTTGAAGCTGAGGAAGTGTTAGCGTTAACTCGCGAGACGCGATCGCTCCTTCCCCACATTACCCTCTCTGTCACCGTCCCGCACATCTTGGAACTCGATCGCCAAGTACAATTAGCTCTAGACTTGGTAAAAGCTGGTGCTGACATCATTCAGACAGAAGGCGGAACCAGCGCCAAACCAGTACATCCTGGGGTTTTGGGACTGATGGAAAAAGCTAGCCCAACCTTAGCCGCCGCCTACGAAATCTCTCGCGCCGTTTCAGTACCAGTGCTTTGCGCTTCCGGGATCTCCAGCGTCACTGCACCTCTGGCAATCGCCGCCGGTGCCTCTGGCGTTGGCGTAGGTAGTGCTATCAACCAACTCAACAGCGAAATTGCAATGGTGGCCGCTGTTCGCAGTTTGGTGGAAGCAATGGCTACGGTGTCGCGATCGCCTATCTCTGCTGTGACTTACACTCCTTAATAATCATGGGGTGCGATCGCACCCCATAAAAATTAAAAATTAACAGTTAACAATTAACATTTTTATTAATCATAATTAAAAAACCAAATCGCGTAATCATCCAATAAATCCCTGTTGGGCGAATCTTCCTCAGTCGCCTCCAAATCAGCGACAGGCAATGTGAAATTTTTGCCATCAGAGACACGCTGCACCTCTACAAGAATACCCACTTCCTCCGAAATCAAATCCTCGAAACGCAGGAGTTTGAATACATCACTATAAGAGGGTCGAATCTTTTTCAGCTTTTCATACTCTTTTTTATTACCACGACCAAAAACAAATTCCTCCTCCCAAACAAATTCTTCTTGCCCCGTAAGGTTGCAAGGCATCTTAATATTTTTCTTCAAAAATTCCAAATACTTTTTTAAAGTTTTCTCACTAACATCAATATTTTTTACATTGAGAATCTTTTGAATTTTATGCTCAAATTCATCGAGGTCAAAGTTGTTTTCTTCTAGATCGTCATCCTCGCCTTCCAGATCGAAAAAGTGAACGTTAGGCAAACTCTCAAATATATTTTTTAGGCTTCTCTCTATGTTTTGCTTTCTTCCTGCTACAATAGTCTCATCAAGCTGAATCGGCTGGAGCTGTGGGCTAGCTGCTGCGGATTTGGTTTTATTTGGTCGATCGTCAAATTTAGACATGACTTTAGCCACTAATGCAGGTTTATTAGTAAAGTATATCTTGGCAGTAGTACCTTAGTGGTTGAGAAATAGGAGCAAGCTATGACGCAATTACTGAACTCATCTAAACCGGAAGTCTACCAAGGACACTTTGGGGAATTTACGATCGAGGAAAGCGATCGCACCGGAGTTATCATCTATCGCAGCGGCTTAATTGTCGCAGCCATCTGTTTTGCGATCGGCACTGTACTCGTACTTTGGCAAGGTGACAACCCAATTGTACAGCAAGCTTTAACGCCAATTTACGTATGTTTTTCTCTAGCATTAGGCGTTAGCTTAGCCACTATTCACATTTACATGATCCTGCTACACCGCCTTCTCCAACTATTTTGGGGGATCGGTGGTATCGCCGCACTTGTCCTCACCTTACAAAGCAGCGAACCCCTCGCTTTAGCAGTTTATAATCACCCTAGCTCGCTCTGGGGTATTGGCTTTACCTTCGCTGCCTTGGTGGGAATTTATTTCAAGGAAGCATTTTGTTTCAACCGTCTAGAAACCAAATTTTTAACACCTGTTGTTCCTTTTCTGATTTTAGGACATATCATGGGTTTTTTGTCAGTTAACAAGGAACAATTTTTGCTAGCATTATGGGCAGTTTTGTTTCTGATATTTGGGCTGAGAAAATTATTTCAACCCATCCCCCAAGACATCGGCGATAAAAGTGTTTTTGACTACTTACACTCGCAGAAATCAGGTTGATTGGTAATGGGTAATTGGTAATTGGGATACACAGATTTTACAGATTGCTCTGATTTCACAGACTAAACGATCGTGACTCTAACTAATCCGTGTAATCCGTGTAATCGGTAAAATCCGCGATCGTAACTGGTAATTGGTAATTACTTCTTTAAATCCGTTACATAATCTGTTGCCTGATTGGGAAAAAAGTAATTCACCTAAATGTGCTAATGTCTTGCCTGCGCTACAATTTCTTGAATTTAATGCAGAACCACAAATCAAAAAAAAGAATTAAAATTCAACTACTCCAGCGAAAAGAGGTATGGGTAATTACATGGCAAGGCTGGATAATTATCATTATCTCTTTAATAGCTTCCACGATATTAATAATCGGAAATATTTATCCATTCTTAGCAGTAAATGCGCCAGTAAAAGCTGATGTATTAGTAGTAGAAGGATGGTTGCCAGACTATGCAGTAGATAGCGCGATCGCAGAATTCAAAAAAGGGGGCTACAGTAAATTAATTACCACAGGTTTACCTGTAGGCAAAGGATACTATCTCGCTAAATATAAGAATTATGCCGAACTAACAGCCGCTTCTTGCATTGTACGAGGGCTGGATAAAGATAAACTGATAGCTGTGCCTGCACCCTATGTAATTAAATACCGAACTACCGCCTCCGCCATAGCACTAAAAGATTGGCTGGCAACTTCTGATTTAAAGGTAAAATCGATTAATATTTATACATTGGGAGCTCATGCCCGCAGGAGTTGGATGCTGTTTAAAGCTGTTCTGAGTCCTGAAGTAGAAGTAGGCGTAATCGCAGGCAAAGCGGAAGATTACGAGCCTCAGTTATGGTGGAATTCTAGCACAGGATTTCGGACAGTGATCAACGAAGTTATTGCTTATATTTACGCCAGTTTTAGGGGCTGGAAAGCTTAAAAGTTGTTAGTTGTTAGTTGTTAGTTGTTAGTTGTTTTGAGGGTACTTATTTGAGCGGAGAACGTGCCTACTGGTTAGCTTGGTCGCAAATAAAAGGTGTTGGGCCAATGTCCCTGCACAGATTACAGCAACACTTTGGTAATTTAACAGATGCTTGGGCAGCAAAACCAGCAGATTTACAGCAAGTTAATGGATTTGGTAAGCAGACAATTGAAACAGTCATCGGGGAAAGATCCTGTCTTAATCCCGAACAATTCCTCGAAGAACATCAAAAGAAAAACCCCTGTTTCTGGACACCCGCCGATACAGATTATCCCCGTTTACTATTAGAAATACCGAATCCACCACCTGTGCTTTATTATCGTGGTAATGTCGATCTGAAAGAAAATCACGGTATTACGCCGACTGTTGGGATTGTCGGT
Organism: Kamptonema formosum PCC 6407; assembly: GCF_000332155.1. Lineage (GTDB taxonomy): Bacteria > Cyanobacteriota > Cyanobacteriia > Cyanobacteriales > Microcoleaceae > Kamptonema > Kamptonema formosum. Next base: position 1,232,892 of record NZ_KB235904.1, read on the forward strand.
ACGCGATCGCCTTCTGAATACGGAAAACGTTGGACTCGTAAAATTAGCACAGCCTTGGCAAAAAGAGGCTTTACCATTGTTTCTGGATTAGCCGCCGGCATTGATACAGAAGCTCATGCAGGCTGTTTAGACAGCGGTGGAAGGACTCTAGCAATTTTTGGCACTGGTGTTGATATTGTCTATCCTGCTGCGAATAAAAAGCTAGCTGAACGAGTTTTAGAGCAAGGATTAGCTATTAGCGAATATCCGGCGGGAACCAAACCTTATAAAACTCATTTTCCCCAACGCAATCGGATTATTGCTGGCTTAAGTCGGGCGGTATTGGTAATGGAAGCGCCGCAGAAATCGGGTGCTTTGATTACTGCTTATCAGGCTAATGATTTTTGTCGAGATGTTTATGTTTTAACTGCGAGATTAGACGATGAGCGCTCTTTTGGATGTTTGGAGTTACTGAGTAAAGGTGCTCATCCTATTTTACCTAGTAACGATCGCTTTTTAAGTGAAGAGCGTTTGTTAGAAATGCTGGGGGCTATGCCAAAATTAGATTCTGCTCAATTAGATTCTGCTCAATTAAATTCTCCTCAACAGTTGTCGCTATTTCCTGAAAATCCGCCGCCTATTTTAGAGCCAGACTTAGCGAAAGTATTGGAGGCGATCCCGTTTGAATCTACTGTTTTTGATTTGATTGTTGAAAGAGCAGGTTTAGCACCGGGAGAGGTATCTAGTGCGCTTTTACAGCTAGAATTATTAGAGTTAGTTTCGCAGTTGCCCGGAATGCGTTATCAGCGTTGTTAGGAAGAAGGAAGAAGGAAGAAGGATTTAGTTATCTAGGAGAGAAGGAAGAATGTTTATACAGTCAGTTTTTTAGCCATCCTTATCTTATGTTTAATTAGATGGATTTACTTAATAATTTTATATGGATTTGTTTTCCAAAGGTTCACCTGCGGCTTTCCAACCTTGAATGCTAGGAGGAAAAGCCCGGACGTTAGTATATCCTAACATTTCCAAAGTCATAACTCCCATTCCCGTTCGATAGCCCGTTGTACAATAGAGAACTACAGGGCGAACTTTTGGAATTTTATCTAGATTTTCAGCTAAGGTTGGCAAGGGGATATTAATGGCATTGGGAATGTGACCAGTTGCGTATTCAGCAGGCTGTCTGACATCAATTAATAGAGGATTATCTCTGGCAATTATCTTTTTGAGATCCTGGATTTTCATCACAGTGTAATAATCGCCGGGAAGAGAATTCAAAAAATTATCGATCGCTGCTGATAACTGCGTTTGAGGTATAGAACTAAGTGCTATGAGTGGCATGGGTGCGATCGCTAAAATCCAAATAGATAATAACGTTCCCATCAATAATTTCAGAAAAAATTTTCGCATATCTTTATCCTTAGAACTAAATAAACTCGCTACATTGCCGCCAGTTATCTACATCAGTTCCACCCGCTCATTCTCGCCATAACTGCTGCTAGGAGTGGCAATAAAGTAAAACCGAATAATTCTCCTTTGATTAGCCAAGATAGTCGGTTTACCTGGGCAATCTCTAAACTGGGAGCCTCACCCTTTTGCAAGTCTTTAAACCATGAAATAAAGGTGAATGTTGGATATAGGGAAAATAAACTGACTAGAATAAACACACCCATTTTAGCATAGAAAAAGGGATTATTTAGATAATAATCTGTTCCTTTGCCAAAGTAGAGAACTCTCAAAACTCCTGTCACTAGAATTATCGTCGCAGCTATCCCGTAAGCTGCATCAGCAAAAGCCACTCTTTTTGCTTCATCAAGTGTCATTTCTTTTTTTAAGTTGAACATCTCTACTGTCAGAGATGCAAAGGCTAGCATGAAGCCTAAGTAATGGAAATAAGCTGTGATTGAACTTGCCCACATGATGATCTCAGAAAAAGTGCAACGAACTAGAGAATTTTACTAGGTTAAAAAGCTTCTGGGAAATGAGTTAGTGGGGTAATATACCCCACCATTAAATGCTCAAGTTTTACCCATTGCTATTTCTAGTTTCAATTGCCGCCATTCTACCATACCGCCAGTAATATTAAAAACCGCTTCAAACCCTGACTTAATCAGAAAGTCGGCAGCAATTGGACTGCGGTGAGATGTTAAACAAATAACAGCAATTGGTTGATCTTGGGGCAAATCTCGAAACCATTGGGGTAAAATCCATTTGCGAAGCCAAGAAATTCTCCCGATCAAAATTCGAGGTAAACTGAGATTGATTGCACCAGGAGCGTGACCTGTGGCATACTCTAACTGACTGCGAACATCAATTAATAAAGGTCGGTTAGATAACTGAGTGAATTCTAGAGGGGAGAGATTAACCAGACTTGGTTTCATTAAAGATATAGATGCCATTGAAAACCTCTTTTCAATTTCAACTCACCAACATTTTTTGACAATCTTAATTGCCACCTTCTGCTGCACATTCGTGATGATGTTGATGACCGTGTTCGTGACGATGTTTATGATCGTGTTTTTCTTCATGTTTGTGTTCACCGCCATGTTCGTGACATTCTGCTTCTTCTCTCACTAAAGAACCATCAAGATAAGCGCTCACCGCTTTGTCTAAATCGGTTTCTTTGGTGACAATTGCTGCAATTCCTTTGCGTTCCAGCCTTTCCACCAAACCGCGTCCCATTCCCCCAGCAATCAAAACTTGTATATCATCTAATGGATGGGATTCATCGGGTGAACTATCGTGAAAAGATTGTGCTGGAGATAATTCTAAAAGTTGCTTGCCCAGAATTTCTGTGGCGTTGGTTTCGTAAATCCAAAATTTGCGGCAATGTCCAGCGTGTTCTGTAATCGCTGTTTTATTTTGACTCGCTAAGGCGATTTTCATAGCTGCTCCTGCTCTTTAAAGTGTTGATAATTTAGGCTTAATGCGTCAGTTACTTTCAATGGTTGAAAATCTTTAACTGAGATTTCGATTCAGATGGAAAACTAACTAAACTTTTGAGGTTTTCTGGGACTGAAAATACTGATGAGCATAAGCTTCCAAGGGACAATTAGGCTTGTGTTCCAGTCCCAAAGCCTGCCGACGCTCTAAATAATGTTGTTCCGTCCAGTTTTGTTCAATAGCTAAAGTTAATAAAGTCATTACTCCGGCTCGTAAACCTGACGCACATCGCGTATAAATTGGTTTGGGTGCGGCATCAACGGCTTGGATAAAGCCTTCGAGAGTGGCTGGAGTTAAGTTTAGTCTATCGATGGGCAGACTAATAAATTCAAAACCCAGTTGTTTGACTTGTTCTGCATTCAATTGATTCTCTTCACTGATTGTACACAAATCAATGATGGTTTGGTAGCCTTTTTGGTGAATTTCTCTCAGTTCTTCCTGGGAAACAACATTACCAATTGCTAGAGATTCAGTTACGTTTTGAAACATTAATTTTGTCCTACTGTTGATTAATTGATTTATGCTTAAACCCACCAGGGAGCATTCCCAGTTCGCGGGTCAATTTCTGTCCAAGGAGCCATAAAAATTGTGTTGTTTTCAACGGTGACGCGAACTAATTTCAGTGGGAGAGGTGCGGGCCCACGCACGACAGAACCATCAGGACTATAGCGAGAACCATGACAGGGACATTGAAATTGTTGGTCGGTTTCATTCCAAGGAAATGTGCAACCTAAATGGGTGCAGTTATCGACAATTCCGATATTGTCGATCGCGCCGTCTTGTTTGACAATTAAATAAGTAGGTTCGCCAGCTAACCCAGCAACTAAGGCGCGAGTTCCAGGGGGTTCTGCTAATATCTGGCTGGCAGGAATGGGATTGCCTAATTTATCTTTGGCGATGATTGCTCCTCCTGCGCCGCTTTCTGTGGGTGGGATCAAGTATTTGGCTACTGGATAAAGTGCGGCTCCCGCAGTGGAGGCCACGACTGCACCCGTCAAAAAATTGAGCAATTGCCGACGGGATATGGAAGGACTATCGAGGGGAAAAGTGTTGTCCATTTTGGATTCGTTCTTAAGTTGGTGCAATTTGCACCATTAATACTACTATATAGCTAATTAGTCAAATAGTCAAGTCAATGTTTTACTTTTTCTGGTTGAAGCTTGCCATCCAGGGCGAAGCGCTATAACTGTAAGTTGGAAACTTGTTGATAGGCAAGCTCCAAATTAATACCATTTCCCTAAAAGTATGCTATAATAACAATGAGATTTTGAGGAGTGGTGCATGAAAGTAAATTACCAAGAAAGAATTGATTTAAGCGTTGGGGAGTTAAAAATAATTTTGTCGCAGCAGCGAACTATAACTAACCGACAAAAAATTCAGGCACTTTATTGGTTAAAAGCGGGATTAAGTCCCAGCCTTACAGATGTAGCAGAACGTTTAGGGGTACATAGGATAACTGTAAATAGATGGTTAAAACAATATTGGTGTCAAGATGAAACAAGAATTGGCTTAAAAACAATTGAAAGGAAAAGAATTACAGCTTTAGGAGTCAAACCAATAGGTAAAGTTCAATGGAATTTTAAAGCCTACTAATGTTATCCAATTGGATAATGGAAAGTTCCATCAAAGTAGTAGGCTAAAAATACCCGATAATATTCTACTAATTTTTCAACCACCATACAGCCCTGAATTGAATCCAATTGAGAGAATATGGTTACACATAAAACAAGAACTAAGTTGGGGAATCTATGAAAATCTAGAGGGTCTTAAAGAAAAAGTTTGCGTTTTTCTGGGAGAACTTTCAACAGAAGAAATAGCATCTATAGCCGGATGGGACTATATTTTATCAGCCCTAGCTACTGTTGCATAATTTTGGAGAATTGGTATAAGTTATTGAACGAGGATCGTAATTAAAGCAAATCTCTCAAAGTCGCATCCTCCCCCAAAACCTTCAATACTTTCTTAATCTCCTGAGTCCTCTCCTTCTTCACAATCAAAGTCACATTCCCATCTCGCACCACCACCACATCTTCCAAACCAATAGTTACAATTACCTCAGCATCATCCGCCGCATAAAAAATTCCCCCACTCGTATCAATTCCCACATGATTTGCTAACTCTACATTAGCCTTATCTCCCTGCAACAAACGCGCGATCGCATTCCAATCTCCCAAATCATCCCAACCAAAAGCCACAGGCAAAACGTAAGCCTTCTGTGTCTTCTCCATCAACGCATAATCAATACTAATCTTCGGCAAATCGTGATAAGCAGCCGCACCCTTCGCTTCCAAAGCCGCCATCATTTCCGGTACATAATCCCGCAACTCTGCCAATACCACCCCCACCCGAAACACAAAAATTCCGCCATTCCAACTAAACCTACCAGTAGCTAAAAATTCCTCAGCCGTCTTGATATCAGGCTTTTCCGTAAACCTCGCCACCCGATAAGCTGGAAATCCCCCAAAACTACCAATTTCCTCACCTTGCTCAATATAGCCGTAGCCAGTCGAAGCATAACTAGGTTTTACTCCCAAAGTTGCGATCGCATCCCTACTCACAGCCAACTCAGCCGCCGCCGCCAAAGTCGCCTCAAACACCTCCGGTTCCGCAATCCAATGATCTGCCGGGAAAAATCCCACCACCGCATCTTCACCATAACGCCGAGAAGTCTCGATCGCAGTCCACGCCACCGCTGGGGCCGTATCCCGTCCCTCCGGTTCCGCCAACAAATTCTCGACTGGCAATAAGGGTAACTGTTCCCGCACCCCATCCGCCAACTGTGCAGATGTCACCACCCACAAACCATCCCAACCCCCAGCCAACGGCAATAAACGCTCAGCCGTAGCTTGCAACAAACTCTTACCACTGCCATCCAGACTCAAAAACTGTTTTGGTCGATGTTTGCGACTCAAAGGCCAGAAACGTTCACCCTTACCACCAGCGAGAATAACAGGAATCATAATTTATTTAGGATTTTAGAGTTTGCATGATTTAATTTTAATAGCAAAATGGCTGACGATCGCGGCAAAGCCTTCTTCCTTCTACTTACTACACATATTCATCCACAATGTTGTAAATAGCTTGCGCTAATGCTGGATCGAATTTTAATTCCATAATCTCGCTTTCAGGATTTTTCATTATTACATTATCTAAACTTTTGGCTTTGAAACGAAACATATCTGCTTCAGTATTGACATCGATCTTGAAGTTGTCACCATCTACTCGAACGGAAATAATATCATCGAGCGAAATTTTATACGTAAAAGTCAGAAGATATTTAAGCCGACTTGATGTATTGATGATTTCCAGAATTTTTTCTCTATTAGTAAAACAAATATCTGCCATATAGTTGTTACTCCTGAATTTTTTAGCAGCCTCGAATGACTTACTTCTGCGCGATCGCATACAAGACATTTACCTCCAGTTTATGAACTTCATTAGTCCGCAGAAATTCCAGATTCGCTTGTCGCACACGCTCCCTTGCCACTGAGTTCAATTGGTCAATCGTACCCCTGAGCCCCCCACCCAAAATCATCGTCCACCAATCTTCAGGAGAATTCAGTTCATGGGTGACAGCTTCGGCAAAAACCTCTATCTGTGTCGCGCCACCCGCTTCTAGGAGTGCCTTGAGCGAGGCGCGATCGCTAATACGATCCCAGGGTGTAAATTTTTTAACCAAGTCTGGACGTTCCGCCTCAATCGTATTCCAGAATATTTGGTTTGCAGGTTCAAACACTTTCTCTCCCCAGGAAGTAATCGCTAGTTTCCCCCCAGGACGAACCATTCGCCAAAGTTCTCGAACTGCTGCAATCATATCTGGAACAAAGAAAATCCCGAAAACACAAACAATTGCGTCAAAACTCTCGCTGGGTAGCCCTAGATTTTCAAAATCGCCATATCGAAATTCTATATTTTCAAGACCTTGCTGCTGTGACTTATTGCGTGCCAGTTCCAGTAAGGATTCGGCAATATCTATACCTAGCACCTGTCCAGTCGCACCTACAGATATTGCTGCGGGAATTGCAGAAGCACCAGTCCCACAACAAACGTCTAAAACACGATCTCCAGAACTAAGCGAAAGTCGATCGATCGTTTGTTGCCCAAAACGACTCCAGAAAGATAAGGCTGGAGCGTCAAAGCGATCGGATGCGGCATTAAAAATTGTTTCGATCTTCGCGATCGCCTCTTCCTTGCTAGTCATAAAAAATTTCGGTAATGGGGAAATGAGAGCGTATTTTATAAGAAATACCCTGAAAACCCTGCGACTTTAGTCCAGGGATGAAAGGGGACGGGAGACTTTAGTCTCCCAGTTAGATATTCCAAGTATAGTACAATAAATCAAAGGAGGTGAAACCAAATGTATGCAGTGCAAAAAGATATCTGGCATTTAACAGGGCGCGATAAATCTATTGTCGAGCAAGTATTGAGATGGTCGAACAATTTGTTTAATGTGGGAACTTACGAAAGTCGGCAACGATACTTTAGGGATAGAAGCGCAGTTAAATATCCCGAACTGTACAAAATAACCAAAGCCAATGAAAATTACGGATTGCTTCACTCACAAGTAGCTCAACAATCCCTCAAATCTGTCGCCGAATCCTTTAGCTCTTTCCGAGGCTTAGAAAGGCTGGCTAAGAAAGGAAAACTTAATCAAAAGCCGAGACTACCCAAATATAGAACCAAAGGCGGTATGTACCAAGTCTCTTATCCGGGACAAGCCTTGAAAATAGTCGGCAATCGAGTGAGACTACCTCTGGGAACCAAAGGAAAAGAACACTTTGGGGCAGATGCTCTCTGGGTTCCATTACCTGAACGCATCAAAGGTTGCCCGCTCAAAGAACTCAGGCTAATCCCTAGAAATGGTGAGGTATGGATTGAATATGTCCACGAATCTCTGACTGAACAAGCCCCTAGTTGCAGCTTGGAAGTAACGGGAATTCTAGGCATCGATCATGGTATCAATAACTGGTTGACCTGTGTTTCTAGTAATGGTAATCCCTTTATTGTCGATGGTCACAAATTGAAGTCTTGGAACCAATGGTTTAACAAGCAAAAAGCGCGAGTTCAATCAGAACACGCTAAACGTAAGTTGCCCAAAGACCGAGATTGTCTGCCAGTGAAAGTTGGTGAAAAACCCGACAATTGGCAGCCATCAGGTAAAAGAATCAAACGAGGTTTGTACCGTTCGGCTCAGAAATTAATTCTGAATGCAGATGTTAATGGCGCGGCAAATATCATCCGCAAATCAAAAGTAGCCACAGACTCAATTATTGAGCGAGTGGGTAGCGGGTTGCTGACAAACCCTTTAAGAATTAAACTTTGGCGGGATTCATCCCCCTCATTTTGTCCTTAAGAATCCCTGCGTATGACAGACCGGGGAGTGTCAAAATTAAACAGCTTGACTAAAAAGGGGAAGTGGTTAAAATCGCTGACCTCATTACCCTCTCAGGTCTAAGTTTTGCAACTTTTCTAACTCGCCCTCTGATACTAAATCTGTCCTAACATTAACATTCCGATCCCTTGCTATCAATGTTCCACGGTCGCCCTTCCCCCGCTATCCCACGCGATCTAAAATCTAAAACCAAAAATCTAAAATTAAGACCTATGATTCCCTCACGCCCACAACCCAAGGTAGCTCGATCGCTGTTTTGGATCTTTCTTCTATTATTAATCGCGACTGCATCAGCCACCTTTGGAGCAATTTTTGGCGCAATTACCGCTCTGATCGCCCCTGTAGAGCCTGAAATCATCTCCAAGGCCCTAGACACCTATGACACATTCACGGGAGCACCCAACCGCCTTGAATACCGCCTATCTCGCCCTGTTAACATCTTAGTCATGGGAGTCGATCGCGTACCAGAAGCCTCCCCCAATTCTTCCCAAGCCTTTAACGGTCGCAGCGATACAATATTGCTAGTGCGAATCGATCCTAGCGATCGCTCTATCAACTTACTCTCCATCCCACGAGATACCCAAGTCGAGCTTCCCAATATTGGTCAAACCAAAATTAGCGAAGCTAACGCTCAAGGGGGTCAAGCTTTAACAGCCAAAGTCCTTAGCAATACTCTCAATAATCTGCCTATTGAGCGTTATGTCCGCGTAAGTACGGGTGCATTTCGGGAATTAGTCGATCTTTTAGGCGGCGTAGACGTATTCGTACCCCGTGCGATGAACTACACGGACAACGCCCAGCAGTTAAATATTAATTTAGTGCAAGGGTGGCAAACCCTGAATGGAGAACAGGCAGATCAGTTTGCTAGGTTCCGCAATGATGGGTTAGGAGATATCGGCCGCATCCAGCGACAACAAAGTTTAATCCAATCTGTTTGGAAACGCCTTAGCAGTCCCGCAACGCTTCCGCGTTTACCGCAAATTATCCGCGTGATGCAAAAGTACGTTGACACCAATCTCAGTTTTGAGGAAATCCTGACTCTGGGGACTTTTGGTCTGCAATTGGATCGAGATAACTTCAAAATGGTGATGTTACCTGGCAGTTCGAGTTCTAGTGAGGAAGACTTTCGGAGTTATTGGATTGTAGACCCCGCAGGACGCGATCGCGTTATGTCCCAATTTTTTAAGGTTGGCGCTCCTGATTTTGCACTCACAGGGCGATCGCGCAGCGAATACGACCCCATCTTGCCCCGCGACCTCAAAATTTCTATCCAAAACGCTTCTAGCAATCCCCAAGCAGCTACACGCCTTACCACATATCTCGCCGACAAAGGATTTGATAATATCTCAGTCGCCGAAGATTGGCCAGACCGACAGCGCCAGAGCCAGATTATCGTCCAGCGTGGGGACTTAGCAGCAGCCGACATCCTCAAAAAAGCTTTAGGCGGTGGCAAAATTGAAGCAAATTCTACAGGTGAAATCGCTTCAGACTTAACCATTCGGCTCGGAGAAGATTGGGCAAATCGATAACTTTATGATTCTTTCACAATATTAACAATTGCATCAAACCCTTGACTTATCAACATTTTGGCATCAAATTAAAAGTAATAAGTCAAAAAAGAGGCTGTGAAAATGCCCGGAATTAATGCCGCCTGGGAGACTATAATCAATCAAAGTGAGGGTCGCTATCTCAATAGTACAGAGCTTCAGGCAATGCAACGGTATGTGCAAACATTCTCTGTCAGGTCAAAAACTTATGAACTTCTACGAGAGAAATCCGATAGTCTGGTAACGCAGGCGATGAAAAAATTCATGTTAGTACACCCTGATATTGTGCAAAAGCATTCTCAGCGCTGTATATATGACATGAAAATGACTATTTGCATCACAGCCCTGGCAATTCTGCGGGATGACCAACAGTTTTTTAAAGAATGCCTAAGCTTGTGGTTAGCAAATATTCTAGAGGCTCATCAGAAGAACCTTCCTTGTCTCAAAGCTTATTGTTGCCTTGAGGAAATTCTTAAAGAGCAACTACCAACAGCAGCTAGCCAGTTAGTTTTACCTTACATAGATATCGTTTTGCAAGCTTTAGATAAACCAGCTAAACTGATGGCAACAGTGCAGCGAGGCGCAGTCAAAGTTTAAGCGATCGCTCGAGCATTTAGTATTTAAGACATTAGCTAGAAGGGTGCAAAAGTTAAGAAAAATATGAATTCTGTAAGGAATCTACAATTACTGAATTCTGGGTTTTGACACAATATCAAAATGCACTTGGGAGTAAAGACAATGGCATTACAAACACGAATCACAGCCAATCAACAAGCTTCTGCTGAAGAACGCTCCTTGATGATCAAACAAATTTATCAGCAGGTATTAGAACGCCAACCATACTTAGCCGAACGTCGCAAGTTAGCGGAGTTAGAGACATCTTTTATTAAAGGGAAGATTGGCATTCGGCACTTTCTCAAGACCTTAGCACTTTGTCCAGTTTATTTAGAACGGTTTTACGAGAACAGTTCTAATCTTAAATTCATTGAAAATGCTTTTAAGCATTTTCTAGGACGTTCGCCGCAAAATGAAGAGGAAATTCGAGGAAGCGATCAGTTGCTTATCCGTCAGGGAGTAGGAGCAATGATATCAGCTTTGGTAGATTCAGAAGAGTATCGTCACGCTTTTGGTTCCTTTACAGTTCCCTATTGGCGGAAAGATAAGCACGAGTCTCCTAGCGCTTATTTGGAAAACCAATTACTCGGAAAAGAGCACGCAGGTCAACGCGGTTGGGGTATCCCCACTCTTTACTGGCACGAATTGGATTTAGATTGTTATGCGGGTCATTGTCGTCCTGTGAGGGTATCTTATAGTCGCCTGCGTTCTTAATAGTTGGTAAGTAGTTGCGCTTTAGTGTTTGAGGAGCGCTGAAGCGTAACTATAATGGTTTAACTAATTGGTATAAGGCAAAAATGGAAGAGAGAGCGCTATTTTAGATTATTTGAAAAAGGGCGAAACAGCAATCGCTCAAGGAAGAATCGAAACAATATCCCCAGCATCATTAATACGAACTGCCGAACCTACTGGCAGCGATAATATCATAGTGCTAACTTGTCTCATCAAAGGTAGAAGATTGTCGGGTCTTGTACTGCTAGAATCTAATACCACAATTCTAATAAAACGACTTCCTAGATTTTGTTGATAGGGGAGATTTTTATCAGCGGTAATAAAAACATCAAAAGGATGAGTCTCCGATCTATCCAGAATTTCCCTGTCTTTTAGGCCTCTCCACCCCATGTCATAAACATTGCTGATTGAATGACCCTCGTCTAAGAAAGGTTGCTTGAGTTTTTGACTCAATAGATTTTCATCAAGCAGTATAAGCATTATTATTACTTTCTAGCGAGAGCATCATCTTAGTTAGATTTTCTAATACTTTAATTGCCTGACTTTCTAAGTAAGGAAAATCATTAATAAATTCTGTGAAACCGCTTTCACCTTCCAGGTAGTCGAAAAAAGTCTTTAAGGGGACGCGGGTGCCGACAAATACAGGTACACCGCTCATAATTTCTGGATCGCGGTGAATAATTCCTCTTGTTTGCAGTAATTCTTCTATTTTCACTGGTTTTACTCCTTTATATTAAAAGAAGTGGACAAGTTTAGTTGTAAACTCTTAGTAATTATATCATAACTTTAAAAGAAGCGATCGCTATCTCGATCATCTATCTCGATCTTGACATTTTACTAATTAATAGTTACAATCTTAAACTAGACATTTTGTAAAAACCAATTAAAACTTGAATAATGAAATCAACTTTACATTTAACCACAAAAGTTCTGGCAGGCAACAGGATTGAAATTGAATCTCCAACTCTTTTTGTAGGACAAACTACTGTTTCCTTGGTCTAAAATTCTGTCCAGTTTATTTTCAATGGTGGTTAGCTTTCTCAGAATAGTTGGGCGATCTTCATCCAGAGAAGCAAGTAAGTTAGCAATTCGTGACTGAACATTAATCAATTGCAGCACTGCATTTTGCAATTGTACCATTCCTGTTTAATTTACTTTTAAATCCATGTTTTATTCTAATTCAATTGAGTCAGAGATGAAAAGGTTTTATAAATCCTTAAAATAGTCTCCCAATCAGGATAAATATCAAAACTATCAAGAGAGCGACACCCCGCTCTCATTCTATTGACTTGAGCCACATTATCTGCTTAGATAAAATCTATCCTGGTCTGAGAGGTCAACAATGGGGGTTCCACGTTTAAAACTAAACCTAACTAAAGCTTTAGCCATAGCCATCGGCATCGGATTGATACAGGTAGCAACAATCCTAAAATCCACCTCACAACCATCCAACATCCGATCGCTTTCTGAACTATACCAAATGCGCGATCGCCTCATCGCCGAATTAGAAAACCCATCCCTCCCAACCCAACCCAGCTTTTTTTCCTCCATCCTTCCCCAACCTTCCCCCCAAACCGTCGAAAGTCTGCGGCAAAATCTTCAGATCGTAGAAGTCCAAATTCTCTCAGAACAAAGGGCAAATGACAACTGGGAACAAGCAATCAGTCGAGCCCAACAAGCTTCAGAAATAGGAAGTCTACCAAACCAGTCTATTACCACCAAGCAACAAGCACAATTTCTCTGGCAACAAGCCATCAATAACCTGCGAGAAATTCCTCAAAACTCATTTCAATCATCAAAATTAAACTCTAAAATTCAAGAATATCAACGAAACTTAGATACAGCTAACGATGAATTAAATGGTGCCAAATCAGAAATTTTAGGGCGAATCGCCATAGAAAGTGGCTTGTCTAAGGAAGCCATGATCTCTATTTGTCGTCTTTCTAGAAACTGCATTCACCTCCGAGGCAATCAGCCTCCTAGAAGTCCAGCTAGTTTAATCAAAGTGCCAGTCGCAGTGGCACTTATGCACAAAGTCACTAAAGAAAAAATTAATATTAACGAAGAAGTCTACGTTAATCCCGGAAATTACACTGAAGACGCATCAGAAATCCGATCTAGAAAACGTTACCCCCTAAAAATTTTAGTAGAAGAAATGATCGACCACAGCAGCAACATTGCTACTAATGAATTAATGGATTATTTAGGGACAGATTACATTAATCAAGTTTTAGAAAATAGAGGCTATCAAGTCACTCGCGTTCATTCCAAATTAATGGGGGAGAGAACTATGCCATTTAATGTCGGTTCTGGCCCTAATCGCATGACTAGCAACGAACTTACGGAAATGATGGTACAAATTTATAACCACGAAATGCCAGGAAATTCGGTGTTAATAGATGCTTTAAGTCGCCAGTACGATCGCAAATTGGGATTTGCTGCGTTGGAAGGAACTCAGGCTAAGTGGTTGGGAGAAAAAACAGGTGAAAACTCCTTAGTTCTTGGCACTACTTTAGCGATGAGTATTGATGGTGAGGGATACATTATTACTGTGATTGATAATCGCAGCGGTAGGGATTTACAAATCCGCCAGTGCATTACTAAACTTGCCGATTATATTGTTCGCAACAAACAGCTTTTTTAAATTAAAAATTAAAGCGGCGTTATGTAAGTACTCCTAAGTATAAAAATAAAATTATCCATAGTTATCACGATTGTATTAAATTTACTCGATTTTACAGGTAATTACGATGAATATAAATATACAAATTACACCTAAAAGATAGATAAGTTATGGTATTACAACTTAACGTTAATGTCAAAGGCAAAGGCTTTCCTATACTTTGTCTGCATGGCCATCCCGGTTCCGGTCAATGTATGTCCGTTTTTACCGATCGCCTATCTCAGCGTTTCCAGACATTTTCCCCCGACTTGCGCGGCTACGGTAGCAGCCGTACTACCCAAAATTTTGACATGGAAGACCACCTCGCCGACCTCGAAGCACTCCTAGACAGATTTGACATTCAGCAGTGCTTGGTACTCGGATGGTCACTCGGAGGAATTTTAGCCCTCGAATTGGCAATCCGCTACCCACAGCGAGTTACGGGGCTAATTTTAGTAGCTACCGCTGCTAGACCGAGAGGAAATCATCCCGCGATCGCCTGGGATGATTATCTCTACACTGGTATCGCCGGAATCATCAACTGGTTGATACCCAGTTGGGAGTGGAATATAAACACCTTTGGGGCGCGCTCGCTCTTCAGGTATCTAATCCAGCAACACACAGCCACAGCCTACCGATACTTAGCTTCCGATGCTACTCCCGCTTACTTACAGACATCTAGGGCCGCCACTGGAGCACTAAATAAAGCCCTTAGAACCGGATACAACCGACTGGCGGAATTATCCCAGATCGAATGTCCCTGTTTAATTCTGGCAGGTGAAGCCGATCGTCACATCACCTCTGAGTCAAGCTTAGAAACAGCCCGTCACCTCAAAGATGCTCAGTGGTATTGTTACCCCAATACAGCCCATCTTTTTCCTTGGGAGATCCCAGACCAATTATTGGCTGACATTGACGAGTGGATTGACAGCCACTCTTGGGACAACTAACAGCCAGTTCGCTCAGTTCCCGTTTGCCACAAATTATGGTGGCAGAGGGTGGCTTATTTGGGTTCGTGTTCCGGATGTCCCCAAAATTGGCAGACAATGATATCAGCGACCGATACGATCGCCACACATCCTCTCACCTTAAAGCCTACTTTTCCATCCCGGTGACTGCTTAATTGTTTGTAACTCCACCGTCCCGGCAGTAAAGATACCGCTAGAACGGTGTTAACTCACAAGTCGTAAGTCCTAATTTCTAGGACTGACCGCTAAATACTGGCCAGCCCCCTGGCTCACCAATCTTTCCCAAGTCGTCGGCGATCGTTAAATCGACAGGCTTGCAGCGTTTAACCGACGCACTGATGCCTAGTGCCCCTTCATTTTCCAAATCCTCAATGTAACCAACTTTGGCGGCATTAGCCTCCGCAGTCGTTAGGAAAGGGCCAAAGTAGTAGGTGCAGCGGGGAGTCGCAGTCACGACTTCCACCCACAAAGCCAGTCCAAAGAAGTTGAGCAAGCTAATTAAGAGTTCTTTCATGATTCTTGTATCAATTTGCTGATTTTTTCCAGGGTGCTACGGGAACTCAGAGAGCCTTCGTTCTTTACACTTTGTTATACTTTGTTGCATTTCTTTTTTCAATCACCCTGATTGTTTATTAAGGTGAAACCTAATTGACCACGTTGACGATAAATCTCGTAGAGAGCCATGCCAGTAGCTACTGAGACATTAAGGCTCGGAGTGTTACCCCTTAATGGAATTGAAACCAATTCATCGCAGCAGCGCTGTATCAAAAGACTCAAACCGTCACCTTCGCTGCCTACAACTAGAACTACTGGTCGAGCTAACTTGCCAGTAAACTGCACTGTGTGTATGGCTTTGCCCTCCTTTGCGGCAGTGCCATAGATCCAAAAACCAGCCGCTTTCAATTCTTCTAAGGCGCGGCTGAGGTTGACAACTCTGGCTACGGGGAAATTTTCTAAAGCTCCTGCGGCTACTTTTCTCACGGTCGCTGTGATCCCCACAGCTCGTCGCTGCGGGATCACCATTCCCTGCGATCCCAGAGCTTCTGCTGTCCGAATAATTGCTCCTAAGTTGTGGGGATCGTTTAGACCCTCGGCGACTACCAGCACTGGTTGCTCGGAAGCAGATTTAGCGTGAGCGATCAACTCGCTGAGTTCTTTGTAGTCGTAAGCAGAGACTTGAGCGGCTATACCTTGGTGAATGGCGCGATCGGTAATTTGATCTAGTCGGCGGAAGTCAACTTCATCAACAATGCTGCCATTGGCTTTAGCTTGATTGACCAAGCTATGAAACCGGGGATCGTATCGGAGTTGAGGGGTAATCCAGATCCGATTAAGAGTTCGCTCTTTTTCTAGAGCGGCCTGGACGCTATGGCGACCATAAATTAGCTCTGTTTCTTCGTCTGAGAGATTAGCGGCGGTTTCGTCAACGGGGCCGCTATCTTTAAGATGGCTCTTTTCTACTATCTCTGGTCTATTCCCAGCTCTAACTATGCCCCTTTTAGAAACAACTGGCATTGGGAGTTCGTGAGATTGAGCAGCATGGGGCGATCGCTTGATCGGCCCTGTTACACTACTATTCCCTGAACGAGATTTTAGCTCGACGCGAGAAGCTGGTTTATCGTCCAGATAGCGACCCTTTAGCTTTAAAGGCTTACTATCAGACTGTTTGCGTTGTAGGTTCGGTCTAGAAGGTTTTTTCATCTTTAAAAAGACAAGGAGGAGTGGGAGATGGGAAAAAGAGGGGCTAGGGGCTAGGGGCTAGGGGCTAGGGAAGACGGAAGAAGGGGAGAAGGGGAGATGGGGAAGATGGGTAATTAGCAATTAGCCATTAGCCATTAGCCATTAGCCATTAGCCATTAGCCATTAGCCATTAGCAACTTGGTCAAGTTCTATGAGGGCTAGCAGTTGAGCTAATCTCTGGGGATCGGTGAGGTATAAATATCCCACCAACGTTTCTAAGCTAGTAGCCTGTTGATAAATTTCGGGATCGAGCCGCTTAGGACGGCGGTCAGTAGCATTGCGCCCTCTCTTGACAATTTCTAATTCTTTGATGCTTAAGTGAGGGGAGAGCGATCGCAGGTGGCGAGCTTGAGTTTCTGCTCGTACCTGCGCTACTACTAGCTCGTGATAAGCTTGCGATCGCTTTGGCGGCACTATGTAGGACATCCTGACGAACAGCTCATAGACTGCATCTCCCAGATAAGCCCATGATGCTGGTGAAATCCTTTCTATTTCCCCAAGCTTTCCCGCCTCTAAATCCAAAAGCTTCAAACTCATGACCGCCGGACTCAGCCTTGGCGGATCGTCTGCGATCGGTGACATAAATTCTGTTTTAGGACTTCCGCCAAACTTTTTTTTCTTTAATCACTTGCTTTTTTAATTACTTGGGTAGCTAGGTAGCTATACCGCGATCGCACAGCCTCATTTATCTTTTCTTGCCATTGCTATTTTACAGCAAGACAACAAAAATTTGCTATCCAGCATTAAGAACCGGATAGCCAAATTTATCCCCTGTGTTTGTCAAGCTTCCTTGACAGTTTTCACCGCCTCATCCACTGAAGGCTGTAAAGATAAAAACTTCTCTAAGCGAACCAGTTTGACAGTCTGGGTCACGCGGGGATTTGAGACAATTTGTAATGTGCCTTCCAAAGTTTGGGCTTTCTTGACCAACTGCACAAGTGCGCCCAAACCGGAACTGTCAACAAAGTCTATTTGAGACAAGTCCAAAATTACGTGCTTTGGACCTTCCTCAATACACTTGTCCAGGACTTTCCGAAAGGTCGCCTCCGAAAAAGCGTCCAGTAAACCTGTCAAGCGAAATAGCTGATAGTTATTCCTGACTTCGCGAGTGCCTCTGAGGCTAACGGTCAGGGTCAATGGCTCAGGAATGACACCCTCCTAGCAAGATAGTGCTTAAGTCGAGGCTCTATTGTATGTGTTTTTTTGTCTTTTGTCTACTGATACAATGTCAGTTTTATTTGTCACCTTTTTAAAAGAGTTTACGGGGATCTCAATTTTATTAACCCCTTTTTAAGGAAGTTGGGCAGAGCTGTGCGATCGCAAAACTACCAATAAAATCATTACCCCTCCACATCCCCGGAACTAGAGAAAACTTACAGGAGGCGTTAATGGGTAATATTCCAGGGTGACAGCCAAAACTAACCCATGACCCATTACCTATTACCCATTACCCATTACCAATTTCTTAGCTAGCAACAGCCACCTTACGATTCTCTCGCATTGCCTCCACAAAACGCTCAAACAAATAGTCAGCATCGTGAGGGCCAGGACTGGCCTCTGGGTGGTACTGCACCGAGAACAACGGTAGCGACTTGTGCCGCAAACCAGCCACCGTGCGATCGTTGAGGTTGAGGTGAGTAATTTCTACATCCGCCGCTAGAGAATCGGGATCGATCGCAAAGCCGTGATTTTGGCTAGTAATCTCGATTCGCTCAGTTAAACCCGCTGGTTGATTTAATCCCCTGTGTCCGAATTTCAGCTTAAAAGTATCCGCACCCAAAGAACGACCTAAAATTTGGTGTCCCATACAGATCCCAAATATGGGTTTTTCAGACTTTAACAGCGCCTTCGTAGTCTCGATCCCTTCTATAACCGTCGCTGGATCTCCCGGGCCATTCGACAGGAAAATCCCGTCTGGCTTGTATTTGAGAATTTCCTCTGGCGGCGTGTTTGCGGGTACGACAACAACCCGACAGCCGTAACTGGCCAAACGTCGTAGAATATTACGCTTGATCCCAAAATCGATCGCCACGACAGTCAAAATTTCAGCATCAGAGTTAATACCGTCGCTAAATTCCCAGTTAGACTCTGTGGGTTCAGACCACTCATAAACCTCACTGGTAGTTACTTGCCGAACAAGATTCAATCCCGCCATACTGGGAGCTTCCTGTACTTGCTCCAACAACTCAGCCGGGTCAAGAATTTCCGTAGAAATCCCCCCATTCATCGCCCCAACTGTGCGGATTTTCCGAGTCAGAGCGCGAGTATCGATCCCATAAATACCGGGAATGCTGTGGTGTTTAAGGTAATCCGGCAAAGACTGAGTAGAACGCCAATTGCTGGGCTTGTGGCAGATGTTGCGAGCGATCGCAGCCCGCACTTGCGGCCCATGAGATTCTTCGTCCTCGACATTCACCCCCGTATTCCCTAATTCTGGATAGGTAAAAGTCACAATTTGGCCACAATAGCTAGGGTCAGTCAAGACCTCTTGGTAGCCCGTCATGCCAGTATTAAACACTACCTCTCCGACGACAGTGCCGTTCGCGCCAAACGACCAGCCGCGATACGCAGTACCGTCGGCAAGAACTAGAAGAGCTGGTTGTGCAGTAGAAAGTGACATTGAAGTTTTAATTGGTTTTGCTTCTGAAGTTTCTATCTTTAATAGGTATTTGAGCGTAGGAACCCGCGACAAATATTAACCTTAAATTCCCGGAACTGTCAAACTCATAGGACTTACGTACACTTTACGCAAGCCGCCCTCTGGGCGGTATCTTTGACCGCCCAGAGGGCGGCGTTACAAACAATAATGTAGTATCTAAGTCATAACTAAAAAGTGTCAATTTATACCCACAGGCAGTTATCGCAGCTATGATTGTGTTATAGCGTTTGACCAAAGTATGCCTTACCAATCTGACCCAGTTTCAACCTCAAACTTCAAAACGCAACAACTGAACGGTCAAAAATTCCGAGACCGCTTGCTGCTTGTAGCCACAGCTATTTCTACTGCGGGCTCGATCCTGGTTTACACAGCTATGCTTCCTTATTTAACCGTAGCCCAGGAATACGAAGGATGTTTCATGCGGAACTCCTCTGGAAAAATTATCAGTTTGAATGAATCCGTTTGTGGAATTACTCCTCAAGAGTTGGGCCCAACGGCTGTTAATTCAGGGGTATTTCAAGCCAAAATTAAACGCCGAGAGGGTAACATTCCCGTGATTGATGTCACTTTTAACGGTAAACAGAAATTTGAGATGATGGTAGATTCGGGAGCTAGTGGTACAGTCATCACGCCAGCAATGGCAAAAGCTTTGGGGATCGTTCCACAGGGAACAGTGAAAGCCAAAACACCTAATGGAGAAGCTACTTTCCAACTTGGCCAGGTTACTTCTTTGCAAGCTGGAGGGCTTGAGGTCAAAAATATCCAGGTAGCGATCGCACCTACACTAGATATTGGATTGCTAGGACATGACTTTTTTGGTAATAAAGACGTGACCATTAAGCAAGATGTAGTAGAATTTCGATCGCGATCGTAACTGAAGGAAGAAGGAAGAGGGAAGAAGAAAGAGGGTGTTTAACTTCACATAACTCATGTTTAATGACTCTCTGATTCTCAACTCTTCTTCCCCGCTTCCCTCTTCATTTCCCTAGTCCCTAGCCCCTAGCCCCTAGCCCCTAAGCGCCCTAGCGGTTGCTATATGTCCGAGACGATCCAATTTCCAAAGATGCTTTCAAGTCTTTAGCCAGAAACTTTACCCAAGGTTCTGTCATCAGATCGAAGTGACTCCCACGTAGATTGTGAATCTCTACCCCCCCAGCTACTACATCACCCCAGCCCAAATCAGGCTTGAAGTAATATTTCACATCCTGATATTTGCAACGAAAGAGAGCTAGAGAACCTGGGTAGATTTTGAACCTGTAATTCATGTCAGCTTGCATATTGATATCTAAAAGTTTTAATAAGTAGTCTGGAGGAGAAATTTTATTTTTAGAAAGCTCCCCAACCAGATGCTTTTTGTAGTAATATAAAGTTAGCCGACAGTAAATTCTATCCCACAGATATTCTAACTTTCCTTTAAAGCTACTAATTTTCCCAAGATTTGTTGTGTGAAGCTTGATAAACTTAGCAAAATATCGCTCATTTCGCTCCTGATTTTTCTCCTCATTACTGATATGACCAACACCTATATCGCATACTCCCAACCATCTTATTTTCTCTCCTTGGGCATATAGTTGTTGTGCCATCTCAAATGCGACTATTCCCCCTAAAGAATAGCCAAAAAATAGATAGGGGCCATGAGGCTGAATGGTCTTAATTTCATTGATGTAGTGTAGAGCCATTGCTTCCACAGTAGCTAGCGGCTCTTGCTTGCCATCTAATCCGATTGATTGTAACCCAAAAATAGGTCGATCTTGACCTAGATGATAGATGAGTTTTTGATAATCTAAAAGGTTCCCACCAACTGCATGGATTAAGAATAAAGGTGTTTGCGTTCCTTTTGTTTGAATCGGGACTAACGAAGACCAAGATGGTGTCCATTCTGGCTGGGAAAGAATATGAGCAAATTCTTCAATCGTTTGCTGCTGAAATAAAATTGATAATGGCAAGTTTTTATCAAAAATATTTCCAATTTTTGCTAATAAATTGACAGCGACTAGAGAATGACCACCCAATTCAAAAAAATTGTCTTTGATTCCTATTGGTTCGATCCCTAATACCTGTTCCCAAATCTTTGCTAGCTGAATTTCCAATTCATTACGAGGAGCAATATACTTATTGCCAGAGTCAAAATTTGGGGCGGGAAGTGCCTGACGGTCTACTTTTTGATTGAGGTTCAAGGGTAGAGCGTCCAAAACTACAAAGGTAGCAGGAACCATGTATTCTGGTAATTTGCTCTGGAGATAGCGACGGATATCGTCAATTTTCGGGGGATCGGTGGAGTGAAGTACCAGATAGGCGACTATTCCCAATTCGCCACTATTTAGTTCCCGGCACACTACCACAGTTTCTCTTACCCCTGGAATTTGTCGCAGTACAACTTCGATTTCTCCTGGTTCAATCCGAATGCCATTGAGCTTGATTTGGAAGTCAGTTCGACCAAGAATTTCTAAATTTCCCTGGGCATCTAAACGTCCCCGATCGCCTGTCCGATACCAACGCTCCTGGTCAATGGTGACAAATTTTTCGGTGGTTAATTCTGGTCGTTCCAAATAGCCTTTAGCAACACCCGCCCCGCTGATATATACCTCGCCGATTTCACCAATAGCAACCAACTTTTGTTCTGACTCATATAGGCGAATTGCTACATTAGGGAACGGCTGTCCGACAAGGGTTTTGGTGATTGTTTGCTCTCTGGATACAAAGTGGGAGCAAGCCATACAACTAACTTCACTACAGCCATAAATGACGTGAATTTCGGCATTTTGGAACACCCGCTGCATAGCGAAAAGAACGTTGGCTGGAACGAGATCGCCACCAGTAGAAACGTGCTTTAATCCGCTAAACTTTGCCAAATCAATGCTGTTATCTTCGATGTAGGCTAGCAATTTTTTGAGCAGATTAGGGGAGGCATGGATCGCAGTCATCTGTTCTAAAATTTGGCACATTTGACGGAAATCTAATATCTGTTTCCGTTCTAGGATCGTGAGAGTGCCACCCGCAACTAAGGGAGATAGGAGTTCAAAAAAGGTGATACTAAAACTGAAGCGAGCGATCGCAGGCATTATCGTGGTACGGTCAAAACCAAAACGTTCCTGGGCCACCAAAATGTAATGGCTCAAGTTACGATAACCGATCGTTACGCCCTTGGGTTTGCCAGTAGTCCCCGATGTATAAATGATGTAGGCTGTCTGGTCAAGGTCAATATTGACAGATGGGTTGTCGGTGGACAGATGCTCTATACTTTGCCAATCGCGATCGCAACAGAAAACCTTTGACCCAGTTGCAGGTAAATTTGGTAATACATCTTTCTGAGTAAGGATAACTTGGGGCTGGTTGTCCTCCAAAATCGTGGCGAGGCGATCGCGGGGATAGTAGGGATCGAGGGGAACGTAAACTGCACCGGCTTTCAAAATGCCTAGCAAAGCTACACCAATTTCTAGGGATGGCTGGAGACAAACACACACCCGCGCCTCTGCACCTAAACCTAAACTCAGTAGGTAATGAGCCAATTGGTTAGCACGGTGATTGAGTTGCTGATAGGTCAGACAGTGGTTTTGGTAATTAATTGCCCTCGCCTCTGGCTGTTGGTCAACGCGATATTCAATTAACCCCTGAATAGTATTGCTAACAGAGTTTAAACTGACTGATTCCCTTGAATTACCAACTGGAAACATCGCATTATCCTAAAGCTATAGCAACCGCTAAGGCGGTTAGGGACTAGGGGCTAGGGGCTAGGGGCTAGGGGAAGAAGAGGAAGAAGAGGAAGAAGAGGAAGAAGGGGAAAAGAGGGACTACTATGCTCCGATACTCAGGAAAGAAGAGGAAGAAGGGAATAGAATTAAGGGTTTGAGGAAACTAAAATGTCCTAACCACCTTAGCGGTTGCTATATATAGGCATTTTTGAAAATTACGAACTGATAAATTGCTTAAGCAATTTATCAGTTTCTAGTTAATCTAATTACAGCTATAGCATTTCTCTGTCTGGTGAGGTACAATAGCTCTACCCCCAACCCCCTTAGAAAGGGGGCTTGGACGGTTCTTCCCCTTTGCAAGAGGGGGCTAGGGAGGGTCGTATTTGTACCTCATAATAATTGAGAACCGCTATAGTATGGAAGAACCAATTAGCTCAAAAAAACCACTTTTAACTAGAATAAATAACTTTTTCCTTCAGCGCATAAACTTAACCAACTCTTCCAACTTCAACCAAGCTTTGCCGCTGAGTAAGATATCGTTGGCAAGAGACAACCCTTGTTCGTGAGCCCCTAGCGGTACAACTCCTCCTACTTGCAGTGCCAAAGACGCATTCAAAGCAACGACTGACCGTTGCGCGTCGGTTCCTTTGCCTTGAAGAACATCCCGTAAAATTTGGGAATTTTCTTCCACATCCCCTCCTCGCAAAGATGCGATCGCTGCTGGTGTCACGCCGATTTTTTCAGGATTCAATTCACTGAGCTGCACTTCTCCTTGTGACAAAATAGCTAAATCAGTAATATCTCCCAATCCCGCCTCATCTAGTTTTTCTCGACCATGTAAAACGATCGCCACTTCCGTACCCAATTCTCTCAAAGCTTCAGCGACGATTACCACCAATTTTGAATCGAATACGCCAATTACTTGACCCCTCGGCCGCAAGGGATTGACCAACGGGCCCAAAAGGTTAAACACAGTTCGCACCTTCAGAGTTCGCCTGAGTGGAGCCACAACCTTCATGGCTGGATGCCAACCGGGAGCAAATAGAAATGCGATCCCCACTTCCTCAATAGCAGCATGAACCTTTTCGGGAGAGGCGTTCAAGTTAACACCTAATGCTTCTAAAACATCAGCAGAACCAACTTTGCTGGAGGCCGAACGATTTCCGTGTTTAGCAACTGCAATTCCACTGGCGGCGGCTACAAACGCCACCGCAGTCGAAATATTAAAAGTTGATGCTCCATCCCCACCAGTTCCGCAGGTATCAATTAAGGAGTTTTGAGTTTTGAGCTTTGAGTTGGGAATTGAAGAATTTTCTGCTTCAAAACTCCCTAGAGACTGAGACTGCAAAACATAAGCCATACCAGCCAGCTCTTGGGCAGATATGCCTTTAGCTTGGAGAGCAGCTAGAATAGCACCTGATAGTGCTGGGGGAATAGCATCTGCTAGCCATCCTTGCATTAAGTCAGCAGCGCGATCGCGACTAAGGGACTGACGATCTAACAGTTGTTGGAGCAATTCAGGCCACAGAGAAGCATCCAGCGCGATTGCCGAGGGAGAGGCAACGCCTGCCGTAACCGCAGCCGCGTCTTGCTGTTGGAGTGAAGGGGGGGAATCAGTCATCAATCGATTATCTTAGATGTGTAGATGTCGTGAGATTTAGGATTTGATGTTTGAGAGGGCTTTAGCAAAACTTGCCGTCGGCATCGTTCTCTAACTTGCCAGTCCCTAGTTTACCTTGCTATTGACTTGCAACTCGATCTATGAAGAATCATAGTGGACGCAAATTTATTGGTCTAAACGATCTTTAAACAAACTT
This sequence comes from Kamptonema formosum PCC 6407, assembly GCF_000332155.1. Classification (GTDB taxonomy): domain Bacteria; phylum Cyanobacteriota; class Cyanobacteriia; order Cyanobacteriales; family Microcoleaceae; genus Kamptonema; species Kamptonema formosum. Next base: position 1,257,635 of record NZ_KB235904.1, read on the forward strand.
CATACTTCAGAGCCCAACTCTGCCCAAGATTGAATTTTTTGATACAACTATGACTCGCTGATTGTGAGAATTTTATAGATCGCACATCTAGCGAGAGCCTAATGCCACCAGCTTAAATTGACTATCGGCAGAGATGATGAAAAAAACTAGGCAGCAAATGGTTTGAGCTGCCAGTTCTGATTTTGAAGTTGGTTCCAATGCTTACAAACACTCAGCTTTTCTTTCTAAACCTGAAAGCTGATAGTTTGTATGTAGCGTTGGTCTACCCTCAAGGCAGAGAAATAGCTGCTGAAGTAGGATGTTCAATTGCTAGTATGCCTAGAGAGACTTTACAAGAGTCGAGATTTGCCCCACGATCTACACGATAGTGTAGGTGGCTTGGTAAGTCCCGCCCCTAAAACCGCCAAGATTTCGGGGCTTGTAGACTTTAGGGACAGCAATGCTCTTGGAGGCAGGAAAGTAAAAAGCGAACGCCAGCGATCGCAGTTAAAGAGATGCTGGGCGATCGCTAGCAGAGGCTAGCGGGATCATCCCAGTTTTGTAAATAGCTCTCTAGGGGCGAAGCATTCCGACAGTAAATCTCTGTTTATAACAAATAACTGCACGCTGCCGAAATGCTTCGCCCTTACTATAAAATTGGGATGCTCCACCTTATCTTAGTAATAAGTAAGTCTTGACAGATCGACTCAGGGTGTTAAATTGCCAGACAAATCCTTGGAAATAAGGTAAATCGGCTACAAACAATCGTATTTAGGGCTTACGCATTTATAGCAGTTTTAAATTGGATAGGTACTGCTTTTAATGAGTAATTAGTAATTAGTAGTTACCAATTACCAATTGTAGAAGAAGGGGCTAGGCAAAGAGGAAGAGAGGGGGGAGATAGGTAATTAGCGATTAGCGATTACCAATTACCAATTACCAATTACCAAATTAATCACTAACAAAGCTTTTTGTGTTCTTTAGCTAAGAAAACAGGTACGGAAGTGGGCAACCAACAACGGTCAAACTATGTGCTCGATTTAGTGGGGATCGAGGAGGCACTGCACCAAATGGAAGCAAAATATCGCAGTATGTTTGAGAATGCTGTTTCAGGCATTTTTCAAACAACCCCTGACGGGCGCTATATCAGTGCAAATCCCGCCTTAGCACGGCTCTATGGTTACAAATCTCGTGAAGAAATGATGGCAAGGCTGACTGACATCGAACAGCAGCTTTATGTAGACCCTAAACGACGTGACGAGTTCGTTGCTGCCTTGCAAGAACATGATGCGGTATCGGATTTTGAATCGCAGATTTACCGCCGAGATGGGAATATAATTTGGATTTCTGAACACGCAAGAGCAGTTCGCGGCCCCAACGGCGAACTACTTTATTATGAAGGTTTTGTCGAAGATATCACTCAGCGCAAATACGCAGAAGCCGCACTTAGTGAAGAAAGAGAACGCCTCCGCTTAGTAATTGAAGGAGTCAAGGACTATGCGATTTTCATGCTGGATACTGATGGTCTTGTAGCTAGTTGGAACTCTGGAGCTGAAGGTATTTTAGGCTACCGAGCTACCGAGATTATCGGTTCCCACTTTCGCTGCTTTTACACTCAGGAGGAAATCGATCTCGGCAAACCAGCAGAAAAATTAGAGATAGCCACAGCCCAAGGTAGATTTGAAGATGAAGGCTGGCGAGTTCGCAAGGATGGCTCCCAGTTTTGGGCCAATATCATTGTTACGGCTTTACGGGATGAAAGCGGAATATTACGAGGTTTTTGCCAAGTTACGCAGGATATTACTGAGCAAAAACGGGCGGCAGAGGAAAAAACCCAATTAATCACTTCTTTGCAACAGTCGGAAAAAAAATTCCGTACTTTGTACGAATCAACTACCGATGCAGTGATGCTACTTGATGAAAATGGCTTTTTAGACTGCAATCCCGCAACTTTAAAATTGTTCGGATGTAACAGGAAAGATGAGTTTACAGGCAAGCACCCCTTGGAATTTAGCCCTCGACTACAGCCGGGGGGCGAAGATTCAGCTACTTTAGTTCAGGAACGTATGGCTGCGGCTCTGTCTATAGGAAACTGCCGTTTCGACTGGCTGCACTGTCGCCTTGATGGTTCGGAATTCCCGGCAGAGGTATTACTGACTTCTATGGATATCGGAGGCAAGTTAGGCCTGCAAGCGGTAGTGCGTGATATTACCTACCGGGTGATGGCTGAGGAAGCTCTCAAACAGGCAAATGAGGATTTGGAACGCCGGGTTCAAGAGCGTACCAGTCAGTTAGAGGAGGCGATCGCGCAATTGCAAAGCGAAATTGCCGAACGTCAAAAGGCGGAAGCTCAGCTACGGGCCTCAGAGGAAAAATTCTCTAAAGCTTTTCGCTCTAGTCCCGATCCGATAACTATTACTTCCTTCGCTGACGGACGGTTTATTGAGGTTAACGATAGTTTTCTGAGTTTAATGGATTACCGTCTTGATGAGGTGATTGACAAGACTGTAGCGGACTTGAATCTTTGGGTAAATGTAGAAGACAGAACTAGATTAAGACAAGTTTTACACGAGCAAGAGGTAGTTCGTAACTGCGAATATGAGTTGCGGATGAAGTCTGGCAATGTGGTGGTGGTGCTGCTATCGGCTGAGATTATTAATCTGGGCGATGAGATGTGTTTGCTGGCTGTGATGACGGATATTACTGACCGTAAAGCTGTTGAGGAGGCTCTACGGGAGAGCCAGCGAGCTTTGGCAACACTGATGGGTAATTTACCTGGTATGGCTTACCGCTTCCGTAACGATGCCGATCGCAGTCTAGAATTTGTCAGCGAAGGTTGCTATCAGTTAACTGGCTACCACCCAGACGAGTTTGTTGGCGATCGCAAACTGTCTCTGTCAGAGATTACTCACCCAGAAGATCAGGAGCGTTTGTGGACTGCTGTCCAAATTGCTTTACAGGAAAATCGACCCTATCAGTTAACTTATCGCATTACTTCTAAGGCGGGGGAACTCAAATGGATTTGGGAACAAGGGATTGGGGTATTCTCGGATTCAGGAGATGTACTCGCTTTGGAGGGGCTGATCGTTGACATTACTGAGCGCAAGCAGGCAGAGGATCTTGCTGTGCGATCGCAATGCGAACTCAGAGAGCAAAAGACGCAGTTAGAGAAAACTTTGCATGAGCTACAACAGACTCAAGCTCAATTAATTCACACTGAGAAAATGTCTTCTCTAGGTCAAATGATTGCTGGAGTTGCTCATGAAATTAATAATCCCGTAAATTCCGTATGCGGTAATCTTGTCCATGTCGGTCACTACACGGAAGATTTGCTCAATTTGGTTGAGTTGTACCAGCAGAATTACCCCCAGCCAGTGGCAGCTATTCAAAATACAATTGAGGAGATAGATTTAGAGTTTTTGTTAGAAGATTTGCCTAAAGCGATGTCTTCGATGCACGTTGGGGCAGACCGTATTCGCGAAATTGTGCGATCGCTACGAAATTTCTCTCGCAAGGACGACACTAAAACCAGTTTAGTAAATATTCACGAAGGCATTGAAGGGACGCTACTGATTCTGCAAAGTCGGCTGAAAGCTCGTGCCGCCTATCCTGAAATTTCTGTCGTTAAGGAGTACGGAAAGTTACCAATGATTGAGTGCTATGCTGGGAAGATTAATCAGGTGTTTATGAATTTGATTGGTAATGCAATTGATGCAATTGATGAGTATAATCAAAACCGATCTATTACTGAAATTAAGGCTAATCCCAGCCTGATTAAAATCAAAACTGAAGTTAGTTCCTCCAATGCTATAATTCGCATTTCGGACAATGGCCCCGGTATGAGTGAGGAAATTTCTAAGCAGCTATTCGATCCATTTTTTACAACAAAACCTGCTGGTAAAGGTACTGGTTTAGGACTATCAATTAGCTACCAAATTGTGGTTGAACAGCATGGCGGTAAGTTAAGTTGTACTTCTACCCCAGGACAAGGATCGGAGTTCACGATCGAAATTCCTATTGAAGAAGGGGCTAGGGGCTAGGGAAATAAAGGGAAGAGAGAGGTAGAGATTAAGAGAAATTAGGAACTTTCTTCTTCTCTTGCCCTATTTTCTAGCCCCCAGCCCCTAGCCTTTAACCCCTTCTTCCCTTCTTCCCTTCTTCCCTAGCCCCTAGCCCCTAGCCCCTAGCCCCTCTTCTCTAGCCCCTAGCCCCTAGCTATACTATTTTCGACAAGGACTAAAAGAGGTTCGATGGAAAGGGGAGACACCGTAGCGCTCCAAACCCAATCTATGTTTTGGCGTACCATAACCCTTATTATTTGTCAAGTCATATTCTGGGAATTTTACAGCCATGCGGACGATCAACTCATCGCGCCAAACCTTAGCAACTATACTAGCCGCAGCAATGACAAGCGATCGCCGATCTCCTTGGATCATCGTTTGTTGCGCGTAGGGGTAGCCAGCCTTGGGAACCACCAAATTTGGTATCCGCTGATTGCCGTCAATCAGGCAAAGCTCAGGCAAAGTATTGAGTTTTAGAATCGCCCGTTTCATCGCCAGCAGCGAAGCTTGCAAAATATTGATCCGGTCGATCTCCCGTACAGACGCTACACCAATTTGGCAATCAACAGCCATAGCCTGGATTTTAACTGCCAACCGCGATCGCGCCGCAGGACTCAATTGTTTGCTATCCCGCACTCCCAAAGCTGTCAGTTCCTCTAGCGCCTCCGGTGGCAAAATGCAAGCAGCAGCCACCACCGGCCCAAACCACGCTCCCCTTCCTACCTCATCGACTCCTGCAATCAGGGATGGGGAGAGGGGGAGAGGGGGGGATGGAGGAGATGGGGGAAAGGGGGGAGATGGGGGAGATGGGGGAG